>CAMMZE010000146.1 GCA_946529195.1 uncultured Lachnospiraceae bacterium | reverse complement strand
CCAATATCCGCGGCCTCTATCCCTTTATTTTCCAGCAGTTCCTCCTGCATGAGTGCCCCGATGCCCTCTATGTGAACCGGGAAGATGATATGGGCCTGGAAGGACTGCGCAAGTCAAAGATGTCCTACAACCCGATCAGGCTGGTTGAAAAGTATGAGATCAGACAGTTATAAGGAGAGACGGGTACGCCTCGCAGTCGCGGATGACAGGCCCCAGCTGGAAGACCTGTGGAAGCGGTGTTTCGGGGATACGGAGTCCTTTACCAAGTACTATTTTGACTGGTATTTCCTGCACAACCGGGTTTTGGTCTGTGAAGAGGATGGAAAAATCCTGGGCCAGCTTCACGAAAATGAATATGATTTCTGCTTGTACGGGCAGCAGGCCAGACTTCCCTATATTGTAGGCGTCAGTACGGATGGTGCAGTCCGGGGGCAGGGGATCATGCGCAGTCTCCTGAACAGGAGCCTCAGGGACGCGGCAGATAGAGAACTGCCTTTTGTCTATCTGATGCCGGCGGATGAAGCCATCTACAAGCCATTTGGATTTGCCTATATGTATGCCCAGGATATCTGGAAAAGGAAAGCGATTCGCCTGGGGGATCCTGGAGCGGAGGCGCTTCGGACCGGACGGGCTTCTTATGCGGGGATCACGGCCAGAAAGCCGTCTATTGATACGGCTTTTGCGGCGGCAGCAGCCATCGGAAGCGGTATCCTGGAAGACTGCTGCGACATCTTTACCCAGAGAGATGTATGGTATCTGAAGAGGCTGGCAGCAGAGAACCAGGCGGACGGCGGGGATTTTATGCTTTTGTATGCAGAAGACGGACCGGCCGGTTATGTATCTTTCTCGATCGAAGATGAGGCGGAGGTCAGGGAACTTGCCTTTTTGCCGGAATATGAGAAATGCGTCTGCAGCTGGTTTTTGGAGGCCTTTGCGGACAAAGATGTCCTGCTTTTGCCCATGCCGGGCACAAGTGCTTTTTCAGATGTGCAGAAGCACCCGGTTATTATGGGGCGGATCGCTCATCTGCCTGCCTTTTTATCGATGCTGAAGCCGGAGGAGGATGTCTCCCTGGTGATTGAGCTGATAGATGATATCATTGCAGAGAACAGCGGCTGCTGGCGCTGGACATGCAAAGATGGCGTATGCAGGGCGGAGCGGGCCGGAGAGAATGAAAAGCCGGATCTGTGTCTGGGCGCGGCAGACCTGCTGCAGATGGCCATGGGATATAAAGAGCCGGCAGCGCCATTTCCGCAGATAAAATGCCGCATCATGATCAATGAGATCGTATAAGGAAAAGATTGCATCTGCGGATATCTTCGTAGTATAATAGCAAAGAATTGCAAAAAATCATTTTATAAATAGAACCGAGGATTAAAGTTTATGAAGATTTTTAACACACTGACCAGGCAGAAGGATGAGTTTGTACCGATTGAGGAAGGCAAGGTCGGCATGTATGTATGCGGTCCTACCGTATACAATTTCATGCATATCGGCAATGCCAGACCTATGATCGTATTTGACACCCTGCGCAGATATTTTGAGTATAAGGGCTATAAGGTGACCTATGTCAGCAACTATACAGATGTAGATGACAAGATCATCAAGAAGGCCAATGAAGAGGGCGTGGATGCCTCTGTGATTTCCGAGCGCTACATCAAGGAAGCAGAGACAGATATGGATATGCTCAATATCAGCAAGGACATCATCCATCCCCGCGCTACGCAGGAAATCGACGGCATGATCGAGATGATTTCTTCTCTGATCGAGAAGGGACATGCCTATGCTGTGGATGGCACGGTTTATTTCCGCACCAGATCTTTTGACGGCTACGGAAAGCTGTCCAAGAAGAATATTGATGACCTGGAGGCAGGTCACCGCGATATCAAGGTCAGCGGAGAAGAGGGTAAGGAAGATCCACTGGATTTCGTACTCTGGAAGCCCAAAAAGGAAGGCGAGCCTGCCTGGCCGTCTCCCTGGGGGGAAGGAAGACCCGGCTGGCATATTGAGTGCTCTGTCATGTCCAGAAAGTATCTGGGCGAGGAAATCGATATCCATGCCGGCGGCGAGGACCTGATCTTCCCGCATCATGAGAATGAGATCGCCCAGTCTGAGTCCGCCAATGGCAAGCCTTTTGCCCACTACTGGATGCACAATGGCTTCCTCAATATCGATAATGTCAAGATGTCCAAGTCTCTGGGCAATTTCTTCACCATCCGTGAAGTGTCTGAGAAATATGACCTGCAGGTGCTCCGATTCTTCATGCTCAGCGCCCATTACCGCAGCCCGCTCAATTTCAGCGCGCCTCTGATGGAAGCAGCAGCCAATGGTCTGGAGAGAATTCTGACAGCGATCGACCGTCTTGCCACACTGAACGTGACAGGCCCTGCTGAGATTACAGCTGAGGAAGAGCAGTATGTGGAAGAAGTCAAGGCTCTGGTAAAGAAATACGAAGATGCCATGGAAGATGATTTCAATACCGCTGACGCTGTTTCCGCTGTATTTGAGATCGTGAAATCTGCCAATATCAATGTGACAGCGGATTCTTCCCAGGCTCTGCGCGATTATTATCTGACTGAGCTCAAGACTCTCTGCGGCGTGCTCGGCATCAAGACAGAGAAAAAAGAAGAGCTTCTGGATGAAGACATTATGCTTCTGATCCAGCAGAGACAGGATGCCCGCAAGGCAAAGAATTTTGCACTGGCTGACCAGATCCGTGACCAGCTGCTGGCACAGGGAATCGTGCTCAAGGATACCCGGGAAGGCGTAAAATGGAGCAGAAAGTAGACTGGGATCTGGAACAGTTCAATCAGCTGTTCGGACTCAGAAAACAGGATATACACACTTATTCACCGCTGACCCTGGCTTACCTGGGGGATGCGGTGTATGAGCTGCTGATCCGTTATTATTATGTAGAAAAAGGAAATGCGCCGGCCCATGATCTTCATGTGCGCTCCAGCAAGGCGGTAAACGCGGCGGCCCAGTCCGATCTGATTCGTCAGATCGAGGAAAAGCTGACAGAAGAAGAGCTTGCGGTCTACAAGCGAGGCCGCAATGCCAGATCCTATACCAAGGCCAAGAATGCAACGACCTCGGATTACCGGCGGGCGACGGGCTTTGAAGCTCTGGTTGGCTGGCTTTTTCTGCAGGAGAGATGGGAGAGACTGATCACGCTGCTGCATGACGGCCTCGGAGAACTCGGATATTTGTAAAAAGACATTATGCAGGAGATAGACATGGAAGAGACACAGCAGAAGATAGAAGGACGCAATCCGGTCATTGAGGCTTTCCGGTCCGGAAGAACCATTGATAAGGTATTTATTCTGGACGGATGCCAGGACGGTCCCATCAGGACCATCGTGCGGGAGGCCCGCAAGCAGAAAAGCATCATCAGCTTCGTGACAAAGGAGAGGCTGGACCAGCTGTCGGAGACCCACCGCCACCAGGGCGTAATCGCCATGTGTGCGGTCTATTCCTATGCTGAGGTGGATGACATTCTGGAAAAAGCCCGCAGCAAGGGTGAGGATCCTTTTATCATCCTGCTTGACGGGATCGAAGACCCGCACAATCTGGGAGCAATTATCAGAACTGCCAACTTGGCCGGCGCCCACGGAGTCATCATACCCAAACACAGGGCAGCAGGCTTGACGGCAGTGGTTGCAAGAGCCTCCGCAGGGGCGCTCAACTATACGCCGGTTGCCAAGGTGACCAATCTGGCGGCGACCATCGAGGACCTGAAAAAGCAGGGACTCTGGTTTGTCTGCGCCGATATGGGCGGGGAGGTCATGTACAGGCAGAATCTGACCGGTCCCATCGGCCTGGTGATCGGCAACGAAGGAGACGGCGTCAGCCGGATGATCCGGGAGAAGTGCGATCTGACAGCTTCCATTCCCATGCGGGGCGATATCGATTCCCTCAATGCGTCAGTAGCTGCCGGCGTGCTGGCATTTGAGATTGTAAGGCAGAGGATGGCCCGGCAGTAAACAAACCGGGCTTCTGAAACTGCCGAAAAAAAACCGAAAAGTAAAAAGAAACATTTGCTTGACATAGGTATTTGAACATGATATATTAGTTCACGGATCAAATTTCATGATCTGCGCTGATGTGGCTCAGGGGTAG
>CAMMZE010000145.1 GCA_946529195.1 uncultured Lachnospiraceae bacterium | reverse complement strand
CTCTCCATCTGTCAATGCGTAAAAGACTGGGACTATCTGATCAATGTTCCGGTCCTGAAGGGCCATTGCCAGACCCGCATCACCTGCGCGCTGAAAAACATGAAGGGCCTGATCCCCAATTCAGAAAAGCGCAGATTCCATACCATGGGATTGCATAAGCCCATTGCGCATCTGAATACTTATATCAGACCCGATTTCATCGTGATCGACCATATCTGCGGAGATCTTTCCTTTGAGGAAGGCGGCAATCCCGTCACCCGCAACTGTGTCATGGCCGCTCTGGATCCGGTTCTGGTTGACGCCTTCGTCTGTTCCCTGCTCCACTATCAACTGAGGGATGTCCCTTACATCGGCATGGCAGAGGCACTTGGCGTCGGCTCCGCCGACCTGTCTTCTCTCAAGCTGATCACCTGTGAAGGGGAAGCCTATGAAGATCTTCCGGCAAAGAATCTGCTGGATGTCAGCTACGCCGTGGATGAATCTGACTCCTGCAGCGCCTGCTACGGAGTCCTGATCCCTGCTCTGGACCGTCTGAAAGAAGAAGGCCTTCTGGACCAGCTGAAAGAGCAGATCAGCATCGGCCAGGGACACCGAGGCAAAACAGGCGCTCTTGGCGTTGGTAATTGCACCTCCGGCTTTGATTTCTGCATCAAAGGATGCCCTCCCAAAGAGGAGGACATCTATGAAGCGCTGAAAGCCTATATTCAGCGCTAAATAAGAGAATCGGTCTCTGTCTCCTTCCGTCCTCTTTCCCCCTTCAGCCTGCGTCTTCTGGATGCGATATAGCGTTCCAGATGTCCTTCCCGGATGAAGGCTTCCAGTACCAGCTGGTCATAGACCGGCACGGAACATGAGTAAAAGCCCAGCTTTTCTGTGTAGAGGGGCAGCAAGCTCTCCGGCAGCACCATGTATGCCATCCGGATGGATGGCGAGAGTGATTTTGTAAATGTCCCGATATAGATCACCCGATCCGGTGCCAGCGAAAAGGCTGTATCGATCCTTCTGGTCGCTGATGCAAACTCCGAGTCATAGTCATCTTCGACCAGCCAGGCATTCCAGTCTGCTGCCCACTGTACATATTCGTGCCGTTTGGCTGCGGATGCGGTAACACCGCTCGGGTAACTCCTGTAAGGGGTCACATGGAGGAGGCAGGCTTCCCAGTTTTCCTGCAGTGCCGAAGATACGATACCGTCCTCTCCCATCGGGAGACCTTTGGTTTCTGCGCCGTATAATTCATAGACTCTCCTTATCGTCTTATAACAGGGATCCTCTGTCAGATATACTTTTTCATTTCCAAACAGCAGAACCAACTGCCCGTAGAGGTATTCCGCCCCTGCTCCGATCACAATCTGCCGCGGAAGAATCTGCATTCCCCGGCTCATGGCCAGATACGCTGCCAGAGTCTCCTTGAGGGTAAACATACCTGTACCCGGGGATTTTGCAAGGATTCTCCGGTCCTCAATGGACAGAACCGCCCGCATAACTTTTGCCAGGGCCGTAAAGGGGAAATCCTCCGGAGCATCCGTGATTGGCTGAACCGGCGTCATCCTGATCCTGCTTTCCCGGACTTTTGGCAGACCATCTGCTGCAGTCTCCCCTCCAAAACTGACATAATATCCGCTTTTGGGCCGGCTTATGATATACCCTTCATCCTGCAGAAGACTGTAAGCATGCTCTACCGTGATTGCGCTGACACCTGTTTCCTCTGCCATCAGCCGCCTGGAGGGCAGCCTGCTGCCAACCGGCCTGATTCCGTTTACAATCTCTGTCTTCAGGCTGTGATACAGCTGCAGATAAGCACTTTCTTTTTTGGAGTGATCAATTCTCACTTTGATTTTCCTCCCACGCTTTTCAATCTGGCCTTATAAAAATATATCAAACTGGCACTATTTATATTACCAGTTTTTTAGTATACTCCATTTTAGATATAAACGCAATGCATTCACAAGGAGTATATTATGAAACGAATCTTAACAATTCAGGATATTTCCTGCTTTGGCAAATGCTCTCTCACCGTTGCGCTGCCTTTGCTTTCTGCAATGGGGATTGAGACCGTCATCCTGCCGACAGCTGTGCTTAGTACTCATACCATGTTCAAAAATTTTACCGTCAAAGACCTTTCTGACCAGCTGGAGCCAATCACCCGCCACTGGAAGGAAGAAGGCATCACCTTCGATGCGCTCTACACAGGTTATCTTGGCACAGAGGAAGAAATCGATACGGTGATTGAGATCATCCGCACATTCCGGAATGAAAAGACACTTGTTTTCATTGATCCGGCTATGGCTGATAACGGAAAGCTCTATCCCGCTTTTGATGAGCATTACGCCAGGAAAAATGCAGATCTGTGCGCGATCGCTGATATTGCGGTTCCCAATATAACCGAAGCCAGCTATCTGACCGGACTGCCCTATCTGGAGACCTACCCGGAAGATTATGTCAAAAATATGCTGCAGGCACTGGCTGCTCTTGGCACCAAGACTCCTATTCTGACCGGCGTATCCTTAAGTGAGGGGAAAACAGGTGCTATGGGCTTTGACTCAGAGACAAAAGAGTATTTTGTCTACCAGCATGACCGCATTCCTGTCTCCTACCACGGTACCGGAGATATTTTCTCCAGCGTACTTGCCGGTGCTTTCGTTCTGGGACTTGACCGGACAAAGGCGCTGAAGATTGCTGCTGACTACACCGAGCTGACCATTGCACGGACGCAGAACAATCCTGATAAGCCCTGGTACGGTGTGGATTTTGAGTCTGCAATCCCGGACCTGGTGGATATGCTGCGGTAAACAAAAGCTTACAGGAAAGGTGCTCCGCATGGCGCACAACATAAAAAAGGATGGGCAATACCCATCCTTTCTTTTTATTATTTTCCCAGATATCTGACCAGTTCTCTGGCAGAATCTTCTGCAATCTTTTCCTCTTCTATTCCGCTGATCCGCCCGTGATCGACTGTGATCTGCCCGTCTATCACCGTATAATCCACAGCCCCCCGGAGTCCCACCGTTCCGAGCACAGACTTGGGATCATAGCAGGCCCCGACCAGTTCCAGACGATCACCATCCACCAGGAAAAAGTCTGCGCATTTTCCAATCTCGATGGAACCGATCTCCGATTCTCTTCCCAGGAGTCTTGCGGATCCCATGGTTGCTATTTTCAGCATGTCATAGCCTGTAGGGGCTTTCCTGCTTGAATTCAGCCTGTGCAGGAGGAATCCCACTCTCAGCTCCTCAAGCATATCAGACCCGTCATTGGAAGCAGATCCGTCCACACCGAGGCCGACCGGAATACCCATTTCCAGCATCTCGGGGATCCTGGCGATGCCGGAAGACAGCTTCATGTTGGAAATCGGGCAATGGCATACGCCTGTACCTGTCTGCGCCAGCAATCTGAGCTCCTCTTCATTAAAATGGATCCCGTGGGCATACCATACATCGTTTCCAACCCAGCCCAGTTTTTCCATGTAAGCCAGAGGCCGCATGCCTTCCCGCTCCAGCATGTAGTTTTCCTCATCCAGGGTCTCGCACAGGTGAGTATGGAGGCGGACGCCTTTTTCACGGGCCAGAATGGCTGACTCCCGCAGTAGATCCTCTGATACCGAAAAGGGCGAACAGGGAGCCAGAGCAATCCGTCTCTTCGAGCGGAAAGACCGGTCATGATATTTATCAATGAGATCTATACTGTCTTTCATGATCTCATCCACTGTCTGCACCACGCTGTCCGGCGGCAGGCCGCCGTCCTTGACCGACAGATCCATAGATCCGCGTGAAAAATGCATCCTGACTCCGAGCACATCCGCCGCCGCAGCCTGGGCTCCGATCAGATCACCGGCATCCTTCGGAAAAACATAATGATGATCAAAAACCGTCGTACAGCCGTTTTTCATCAATTCTCCCATTCCAGTCAGAGAAGAAAGATAGATGGTGTCGGCATTCAGATTCTTCCAGATCTCATAGAGGGTTTTGAGCCAGTCAAAGAGCTCCATATTCTGCACTTCCGGCAGATTGCGGGAAAAGACCTGATACAGATGGTGGTGGGCATTGACAAGTCCGGGATAACAGAGCATGCCGCTGCCGTCAATCACAGTATCAGCTTCCTTCACTTCCGGCCCGATATAGGAAATCAG
>CAMMZE010000144.1 GCA_946529195.1 uncultured Lachnospiraceae bacterium | reverse complement strand
TGGCCCTGACCTTCGGCTACACCATGATCGTAGCAGAGACTGTCATCGGCCGCAGAACGAAAAAAAGTCCGGTCGGCGCATTCCGCGTCTATTCAGACAAAAAGTTTTATCACGCAGGCGGCTGGATCAATGCCATCATTCCCATCCTGATCGTTCCCTATTATTCTACCATCGGCGGCTGGGTCCTGCATTATATGGCTCAGTATCTGCGCGGCAATGACACTCTGCTGGCCCAGGACAACTATTTTACCTCTTTTATCACAGACAGCTATAATGTTGAGCTGTGGTTTATCATCTTCGCCCTGGCTACCCTGCTGATCATCGCCGCAGGCGTCAGAAACGGCATTGAGCGGGTATCCAAGTTCATGATGCCCATTCTGGTTGTCCTTTCCCTGATTGTTACCGTTTACTCTGTGACCCGGAAAGGCGCTCTGGCAGGAGTGGCCTATTTCCTGATTCCCAACCTGAAGAACTTTTCCTGGATGACGGTCGTCTCCGCCATGGGGCAGATGTTCTACTCTCTTTCCATTGCCATGGGTATCCTGATCACCTTCGGTTCTTACATGAAACGAGATGTCAAGATTGAGAGTGCCACAGAGCAGGTAGAGATCTTTGATACCGGCATTGCCATTATGGCAGGACTGATGATCATTCCGGCTGTATTTGCCTTTTCAGGCGGTGACCCTACCGTTCTCAAGGCCGGTCCCAGCCTCATGTTCATCACCATCCCCAAAGTACTGGCCAGCATGGGCTACGGAAGACCCATGGGAGTCCTTTTCTTTCTCCTGGTCTTCTTTGCCGCTCTGACCAGCTCGATCGCTCTGCTGGAAAGCTCTGTTTCTACCCTGCAGGATGAACTCCACTGGAACCGCGGCGTCTGCACCCTTTTCATGGCTGCCATCATGCTGGGTCTCGGAACACTCTCCTGCCTGGGCTATGGCACCCTTGCAGATGTCACGCCGCTTGGCATGGCATTCCTGGACTTTTTTGACTTTTTGACCAACTCTGTCATGATGCCGCTGGCAGCCATCTGGATCTGCCTCTATGTATCACGCGCCATGGGCCTGGATCAGGTCATCGACGAGATGACCAGCTACGGCGGGCGCTTCCACCGAAAAGGCATTTTCACCTTTATGATCCGCCACGTCTGCATCATACTGCTCCTGATCATTCTGATCAGTTCTGTGGCTCAGGTGTTGGGACTGATTACGATCTAAAGCTGAAAAAGACCGCGAGAGAGAAGCCTGAAGGTTTTCTTCTCTCTCACGGTCTTTTTTTACAATTTTTGGGTAATCCACTTGATATTCTGTATCATCGCTGTCTGCTTTTCCGGACTCAGCTTGCGGAATTCCCGGAGCATCTCTTTCTCATTGCCATCTCTGACTGCTCCTTCATTGACTTCTCCGGACAAAAGCCAACCTGCGTCGACCTGAAGAAATTCCGCGATTGCCAGCAGGTGTTCACAATAGTTTCTGCTTTTCCCAAGCCGCCAGTTGGTATAAGTACTAATCGGCAGATTCAGAAAACGGATCAGATCTGCCTGCTTCCTGTTCTGTTTTTTCATTTCTGATGAAATACGCATGAAAATATCGTCTGCTTCTTTTGTATTATCGCGATTATACATAAATGATTCTTTTCTCCGTCATTTCTATTAACTTGTTATACGATGTCTTCCTCTATCTTCCTGCGCACTCTGCTCAAGGTAACAGGCGACATATGCAGAAATGATGCGATTATTTCATGATTGATCTTATCAATGGTGCCGGGGTATTTCTCCAGAAACCATCTGTATCTGTCTTCTGCAGAGTCCAGATACAGCATATTTTTGATCTGCCACTGCTTCTCATACTCTGCTGTCATGATCTTATTATAAATAAATACGGTTTCCGGATATTCTGTCAGATATCTCTGAATATCCTCCATTTGAATCGCAAAAACCTCACAGATCGTTTTCGCTTCCATATTCACCGGACTGTACAGATTATTAGGGCCAAGTCCTCCAACCAGAATATCCCCCGGCTTATCATAAATCCCCAGGCAGATTTTTTTACCGCTGGGATAAATCTCTGATGCTATTACAACTCCTGATTTCAAAAAATAGATAGAATTGTCGCTTTCTTCCTGTTTCAAAAATACCGTATTTTTCTTGAATTTCTTTATTTCTGTATGACTGATGATCTCCTTATAAAAAGCCTGATCACTTATCGGATATATATTTGTATATAATTCTTTTTTTGTCATAACATATCCCTGGTTATAAACAGCTAACCTATTCGGCGCAAGGTACTCACTTTCATATCGAGTATATCGTTATTTGAATGATTATACAACATCTTGGATAATTACATAAAGCGATATTAGCACTCTTTCGTGATAGAATCATTATCATATGATAACGACTAGCTATGGTTAATTAGAAAAGATGCAAAAAATGTATACTATTTCATACACTTTATGCAGATTTAACTCTGCAGTGTATAGAATACATCTGCATTTAACAAAAAAAGATCCTGAAGATTTCACCCTCATGAAATCTTCAGGATTCTTATTTCTGCAAACGCTGCAAAATGCTATATTTACCTTGTTTGCAGCTGTGATGTGATCACTGCCCCGACTATGATCACAGCGCCGATGATTTCGCGGATTCCCGGGACCTCTCCCAGCAGGAATAAGGCAAAAAGGATTCCGTAAACTGTCTCCAGAGAAGAACACACTCCGGCAAGCTGCGCCGGTATCCCCTGCAGGCTGCTGATAAAGAGTGTGTGGGCCAGGGCCGTCGTGATCACTCCCAGGAAAAGGAGCAGGGCCATATCATGTCCCGAAGGCTGGACCTTTACGCCTGCCATAAACGGGAGCAGGACAATGGCCGCAGTCGCCTGCTCATAAAAAGCGGTTGCTGTACTGGTGACCTTGCCTGCTATGCTCTTATTGATCATGGTCAGAATAGCATAAGATAAAGCCGAGACCATTCCGACAGCAATCCCGAGGAAGGTATGGTTTTCCAGAGAAATTTCCGGTATTGTGATGACTACGCCTGCCAGAATAATCACTGCAATAACAACATTGCGCTTTTCCAGCTTCTCATGGAAGAAAAACGGTTCCAGAAATGTCACGAACAGGGGGAAGGAAGAAAATGTAATCGTTCCGATCGCCACAGTCGAGACCTGGATGGAAGTCAAAAACGACCACCAGTGGAGAGCCAGGATGAGACCGGCGATGATCAGGCGGACAACGTCTCTTTTTTCCACCCGGAAACTGATGCTGCGTATCCGCATATAAAGTCCCAGGGCGATCGAAGAAAACAATACGCGGCCAAAAGTAATGCAGATAGCAGGAAGATCGATCCATTTGGCAAAGAGACCGGCCAGTCCGAATAAGAGGACCGCGATATTGACAAAGACAAGTGCCTGTTTTCTCATACGTCTTTTTTACGGCATAGGAATCTCATAGCCATTGATCAGAGCGGCAAGATTGTTGGCCTGGCGCACAGCATCCAGAACTTTGCCGATTTCTTTGGCATCTCCGATCTGATATACATTTGCGCCGGCCGCCTTCAGCTTCTCATAGAGACTGTTGTTGGACTTATATCCAACTGCAGTAACAATCGTGTCACAAGGAAATACCGTCTGACTGATTTCTCCAGTCTTTTTGTCTTTCGATGTGATCGTAACAGATCCGTCAGAAACCTCTGCCTGCGACCAGGGGAACATTCTGACGCCCAGACGCTTCAGATCGCTGCGGACCGGCCAGAAGCAGCCCGGATCATAGCCGTTGCCGATGCGGACCAGATCCACGATGGCGATATTGCGCCGGCTGCTGTTGAGCATGCTTACGATCTTTTCAATCTTTTCGCTTCTCTGGCTCATCTTGAAATAGAGCTGGTCCGGAGAAAGGGAGGCCTCGTGGGCCATGTATTCCGCTGCCTCGCAGCCGATTGCGCCGCCGCCGATGACAAGGACATTGCGTCCGGCCATGACCTGACCGCCCAGAATATCTTCTGCTGTACAGACCCGGGTGTGGTCCATGGCAGGGAAGCTGAGCTCTTTGGGCTCGGATCCGGCCGCCACGATGATGGCGTCAGCGTCCAGATAAGTAAGCTCTTCCTCTGTCACCTGGTGATTTAAGATGACTCTTACGCCTCTTTTTTCAAGCATC
>CAMMZE010000143.1 GCA_946529195.1 uncultured Lachnospiraceae bacterium | reverse complement strand
GTTAGCGAGTTCCTCAGCTACAACATCTGAAAATGCCTTAAGTGCTTTCTCAGCCTCATTTTTTTTCAAGCCGGTCTTCTCAGCAATAGCGGCAACTAATTCTGCTTTGTTCATGAATAATCCTCCTTGATTTTTAGCGCTATAACTGCGCAGTCATAGCGCATTTTATATAACCATCAGTTTATTTATATACGTTTGCCATGCATTTGTCAAGCCTTTTCTGGTAATAGGAACAAGGCCTCGTGACTGCTGTCTTTTCTACTGATTTACCGTTATTTTTACTGGACGAAATCCGTGTTCCGGTGATATACTGTTTCCTGTGAATTTTATATAAGGAGACGATTTCCATGGCAAGCAACAGCAATGTTCTATTTGAAAATGTGACAACCGTAGACGAAGACGTTGTCGACTATATCATAGGGAAATACTTAAAACCGACCGGACAGCAGAAGCGCTTCCGCATCTTTACCCTCTGTATGGGTGTCGCGGCTGCCGGTATCGCTCTTTACCTCTTCCGCCTGTGGATGAACACCAAAGATTTTACATCCATCGGCTGCGCACTGATCCTGAGCGTTCTCTGTATCTATTGCATGACCTCCTTCTTCGGAGATCCTGCCAAGAAACATAAAGAAGAATTCAGGGCTAAGCTGATCAACCAGCTCAAAGAGCCCCGCAAGTACCGCATCTACCGCCACACCATCCATCAGATGGCCGGATCCCAGCATGGCCAGTACAAGGTCTCTGATTTTGAGAGTGTTGATACCTACAGCCATTACTACATCCTGAAATACGGCAAGAATATCATCATTATCGACAGAAACGGCTTCCGTACAGGCACCGCTGAAGGATTTGATACCTTCTGCGATAAATTCATCAAAAAACTGACTTTTTAATGATCATACGAATTCAATTGTATCCAGATCATCCGGCACATAGATCATGCCGCGATAGTAGAGGCGCCCTTCCGCTGCGAAGAGCGCTTTTCTCTTTTTCAGGTTCTCATCCTCCGTATTGAAGAGGATCAGCCTCTTTGCGCCCAGCTCCTGCGCTGTATGACAGGCTTCCTTTACCGTCACATGCCCGGCCTCATAAGGCTTATAGATCTCCTCCTGGGAATGGAGACAGAAGGCCTCATGCATGAGCCAGCTGCAGTGGTCTGCGTAGGAGTAGTTTTCCGGGTGCAGGGCCTCATCCCCTGCAAAAACAAAGTTTTCACCATTGCCCAGATCCAGAGAAAAACCATATTGCTTCTCATAAGGGGAATAAAGGTCAAAGAAGGTGAAAGAATGATCCATGATCCTTCTGGTATCATTGTCATAGACCGGGACAAAGAGAATCCGGTGATCAAAGAGCCAGCGGCTCTTTTTGGACAGAACCGTACCTGCCACTGTACGCAGGGTCCCGACCAGATCACTGTGACAGTAGATATGAAGGTCTCCCTGATACTCTTCCCGGCGCATGGCAGCCGCAATCATGCGGATCACCCAGATGACACCGAACATTCTGTCCGTATCCTCGTGAGTCAGATAAATATTGTGGATCCTGCCGACCGGGATCTGTGCCGCTTCCAGCTGATTTAAAATGCCATTTCCACCGCCGCCGTCTACCAGCAGGTACTCATCGCCATCCTGCAGTGCAAAGCAGGAATTATAGCAATTGCGGGCAAAAGCCGCGCCGCTTCCAAGCATGATCAGCCTTTCCATATAAACACCCCCGAAAATGTAACCCTGTACTCTCTTGCTCTCTTATTTCATCATACGCGCGCAGTGATTGAGGGGACCGCTGCCGTGTCCCAGATCCAGTCCTGCCTTCAGCGCATCTGTAATATAATCCTTGGCCCTGCCGACACTCTCACGCACGTCATAGCCCAGAGCCAGATTGCTGGCAATGGCAGAAGAAAGCGTACATCCGGTGCCATGGGTGTTGGGATTGTCAATCCTCTCCCCTCTGTACCAGAAGAAGCTGCCATTGTCATAGAGAAGATCATCCGCTGTCTCCGTCAGATGTCCGCCCTTGATCAGAACGCTGCCGGACAGGTTCTTGCCAATCACCTGGGCAGCCCGCTCCATGTCAGCAGTACTGGTGATCTCAAATCCGCACAGTTTCTCAGCCTCCGGAATATTGGGCGTGATCACCTGGCCAAAAGGCAGCAGATAGCGGATCAGAGTATCCATGGCATCCGGCTGCATCAGGGCGCATCCGCTCGTGGAAACCATAACCGGATCAATCACGATCCTCTCCGGCTTGTAAAATTTCAGCTTGTCCGCAATCATCAGGATCGTCTCCTGATTCGAAACCATACCGATCTTGACCGCATCCGGGAAAATATCTGTAAATACACTGTCCATCTGCTTTCCGACAAAAGCTGCCCCTGCATCCAGGACATCATCAACGCCTACCGTGTTCTGCGCTGTCAGCGCTGTGATTACGCTCATGGCATAGACACCGTGCGCTGTCATGGTCTTAATATCCGCCTGGATCCCGGCGCCGCCGCTGCAATCAGAACCTGCTATTGTAAGTACTTTTTTCATATTCCATTCCTCTCCTTGCATTAGGCTGGTGAAGAAGCCTTCTTCCCTCCTATGATAGCACGAAATACCGCAAAGAAAAACACTTGGCAAAAACATATTTTAATGGTAAAGTAATTTCATATATTTAAGAAAGGACTGATCACCATGGAAAGAGACATGACAGAATTTAACCGCAGACTCGACGCCCTTGCTGATGCCTGCATGAGCTCGCAGCGGTTTGATCAGGCTCTTTATGTTGAACACGACGTAAAACGAGGTCTTCGAGATTCCAACGGAAAAGGCATCCTGACCGGACTTACAGAGGTCTCCGATGTTGTTGGTTTCCATCGTGAAAACGGGAAAAGCACCCCTATAGATGGTGAGCTCTATTTTCAGGGCTACAATGTAGAAAGCCTTATCGAAGGCGACCTTGACAGCCATTTTGGCTTTGAAGAAGTTACCTATCTTCTTCTGTTCGGCGATCTGCCGACCCAGGCCCAGCTGGATGAGTTTCTTGATATCATCGGCAATTACCGTGAACTGCCTGACAACTTTGTCCGCGATATCATTATGAATTCCCCCAACGGAAACATGATGAATATTCTGCAGAAGAGTGTTCTGACCTTATATTCTTATGACAATTCTCCGGAGGATATCTCCGTAAAGAATGTTCTGCGGCAGTCCCTGCAGCTGATCGCGCGTTTCCCGCTGATCTCTGTATACGGCTACCACAGCTACCGTCATTATATTCTGGATAAGAGTCTTGTTATCCGCCGGCCCAAGCCGGAGCTTTCTACCGCGGAGAATATTCTCCGTCTGCTTCGTCCGGACGGACAATACACCTCCCTGGAGGCGCATGTACTGGATATCGCTCTGATCCTTCACGCAGAGCACGGCGGCGGTAATAACTCCACCTTTACCACCCATGTCGTATCCTCGACAGGCACTGATACCTATTCCGCGATTGCCTCTTCTCTTGGCTCTCTCAAAGGTCCCAAGCACGGCGGCGCCAATCTCAAGGTACAGCAGATGTTCAAGGATATCGTCCTCCATGTCAAGGACATTGAAGACGAAGCGGAAGTAGCTGCCTACCTGCAGAAGATCCTGGATAAGGACGCATTTGACAGAAAAGGTCTGATCTACGGCATCGGCCACGCAGTCTACACCAAATCTGACCCCAGATGCGTGATTCTGAAAAAATATGCCCGCAAGCTCTCAGAGGAGAAAGGGCTGACCAGAGAATTCGAGTTCTATGACAGAGTCGAGCGGCTGGCCATCGAGCTGACGGCAAAGCACCGCCACCTCTTCAAACCCATCTGCGCCAACGTCGACTTCTACAGCGGTTTTGTATACTCCATGCTGGGACTCCCCATGGAACTCTTCACCCCGATCTTTGCCATCGCCAGAATTTCCGGCTGGTGCGCTCACCGCATCGAAGAGCTGGCCAACGACGGCAAGATCATCCGTCCGGCCTACATGTATGTCGGCCACCACAGAGACTACGTCCCGATCGACCAGCGATAAGGCGGAGGGAGACAGGGGACGGTTCTCTGTCTCCTTGTCCTGTATGTACGATAAAAAGAGACCGGAAAGGCCAGTGATCCTGGTTTTCCGGTCTCTTTTTTATCATGAATACGAGAAAAGGAGACAGAGAACCGTCTGAGGTGCTCCCCAAAAGTTAGACTTTTGCTCCGGCGAGAAATCGCCGGAGTTTT
>CAMMZE010000142.1 GCA_946529195.1 uncultured Lachnospiraceae bacterium | reverse complement strand
GGAACTGGATACAGGGGGAAGCAAATGAAAAAAATCGCTATCCTGACAAATTATACAAAAGATCCTGATCACAGTATTACCAGACAGATTGCGGACTATATTTGCAGCCGGGGCGGAGATGCCTGGATCCCTGATTTCAGAGGGGGACTCGGCTATGACAGCAATAAGCTGGCAGAAGATGATGCCAAGTTTATGGTAAAAGACCTGACAGATCTGCCCGAGGATACAGAGTGCGCAATCACCCTGGGCGGAGACGGCACCCTCCTGCAGGCGGCCAGGATGCTTCTGGGCAAAAATGTTCCTCTTTTCGGGATCAACCTGGGGAATCTGGGATTTCTGACCTCTGCGTCCAGAGAAAATATGACAGAGGGGCTGGATGCCCTGCTGGACGACGCCTATATCGTGGATGAGCGGACCATGCTCCACGGAAAAGTCCTTGAGCGGGCAGATGAAGAGGAGGACTCGGAAAAACAGATTGTTATGGAGAGCACAGCGCTCAATGATATCGTTGTTGCCAGATCCGGATTTTCCAGACTGGTGGATCTGAAAATCTATGTCAATGACAACCTGATGAATATATACGGTGCCGATGGACTGATCATCTCGACAGCAACCGGATCAACCGGTTATAACCTGTCTGCAGGCGGCCCGATTGTCATGCCGCAGGCAGATGTCATGATTGTCACGCCGATTTGTCCGCATTCTCTGCAGGCAAGAAGCATTGTAGTGCCCGGTACAGACAGGATCCGCGTCAGCATCAGTAAGCGGCACAAGACACAGGAGGAAGAAGCTGTCTGTACTTTTGACGGGCAGATAGGCCAGAAACTTGGAATATACGGGGAAACAGAGATCTGCAAGGCGCAGGAGACTGCGCGTATATTGCGGATCCGCGGCATGAACCCCTATCAGATACTGCAGAAAAAAATCAATAGTTTTTAAGCTACTGTGAGGTGAAAACTGTGGGCGAATCAAAATCCAGAAGACAACAGAAGATGATTGAGCTGGTAAATACATACGAGATAGAAACACAGGAAGAACTTGCGGATTATCTCAGAAAAGCAGGTTTTCATGTGACACAGGCAACCATTTCCCGTGACATCAGAGAGCTGAAACTCTCCAAGGTGAATGGTCACGCTGGAAGACAAAAGTATGTTGCCGTGCGTGAGATCGGAAATGTGATGAGCGATAAGCTGGGCAGAGTCCTCGCAGAGGGGTATCTGGAAAGTGCCCATGTGTCTAAAATGATTGCGGTGAGGACCATGCCGGGAATGGCCATGGCAGTAGCCGCTGCTTTAGATGCCATGCCCATGAAGGGCTTTATCGGCTGTGTAGCAGGAGATGATACCGTTTTCTGCGCACTGGGCAGCGAGGCAGATGAACATGCCATTATCGCACAGATTGAAGAGGCAGCAGGCAAACGATAAAAGGAGCCTGCTTCTCTGAAAAAGGAGCGTGGGTAATTGCTTAAAAGTATTCATGTGAAAAATATTGCCCTGATCGAAGAGGCTTTTGTGGACTTTGGGGAAGGACTGAATATACTGACCGGTGAAACAGGAGCCGGTAAATCAGTGATCATCGGCAGCGCAGGGATGGCACTGGGGGCCAAGGCTTCCCGTGACGTGATCCGCACCGGAGAGGACAGCGCCCTTGTGGAGCTTGATTTTGAGGTGAAGGATGCCCAGATCCTGCAGGAACTGGCTGCCATGGATATTCCGGCCGATGAAGACCATGTCCTTCTCTCCAGACGCCTGACCGGAAGCAGGTCTGTCGCCAGGATCAATGGGGAAGTCGTATCGGTTCCCGTGCTGCAGAAGGCCGCTTCCCTTCTGATTGATATCCATGGTCAGCATGAGCATCAGTCGCTTCTGCATGAAGAGAATCATATCGCGATTCTGGACCGCTTCGCGCAGGAAGATCTGGCAGATAAAAAATCTTCTCTGCGGGCTTGCTTTAAAGAATGGTCTGCTCTCCGGCACGAGATCGAAAAGGAGAGAGATCATGCAGGTTCTTATCTGAAGGAGAAGGATTATCTCCGTTTTCAGATCGATGAGATCGATGCAGCATCTTTAAGGGATGGCGAGGAAGAAGAACTTCGGTCCCTCTATCGGAAGATGTCCAATTCCAGAGAAATCGTTTCTGCAGTTTCAGCCGTATCCGGTCTGACTGGTTCGGGCCGCAATGACTGTGCAGGAGATCAGATCAGCCGGGCCATCCGGGAGCTTTCCGGCCTGGAACGTTTAGATCCGGCCATTGAAGGTCTGCGGGAGCAGCTGGAACAGATTGAAAGCCTTTTGTATGATTTCGGGCGGGATCTGTCGGACTATGAAGAGTCTCTGGTCTTTGACGAAGCAGTCTTCCGGGAGACGGAGGATAGGCTGGAACTTATATCCAGACTGGAGGCCAAGTACGGCCCGACCATTGCGGATGTGCTGACGCACCGGGATGCCTGCGAGGCTTCCTATGACAAGTATGACCATTATGAGCAGTACATGGAGGATCTGGAAAAACGCTTCGCCAAAGCGGAGAAGGAACTTTCTGATCTGGCCTGCCAGGTGTCCGCGATTCGAAAAGAACAAAGCGCCGTACTGGAGAAAAAGATTGTAAAAGCCCTGGAAGACCTCAATTTCCTCGGGGTACGCTTTGAGATCCGCTGCGAGCCCCTGCCGGAGTGCACAGCAAATGGAAGAGACCGGGTACAGTTTCTGATCTCGACCAATCCGGGCGAGGCAGTCCGTCCCCTGGCAAAAGTAGCCAGCGGCGGTGAGCTTTCCCGAATTATGCTGGCAATCAAATCGGTCATGGCGGATACCGATTCCATCGAGACCCTGATTTTTGATGAAATCGACGCAGGAATCAGCGGGCGGACAGCCCAGAAGGTTTCTGAGAAACTGGCTCTGCTGGCGGGAAGCCACCAGATCATCTGTATTACCCATCTGCCCCAGATCGCTTCCATGGCAGATAAGCATTTTGTGATCGAGAAGGAAAGTGACGGCAGCAGGACAAGGACACAGATCAGTCCCCTTACTGAAGAAGAGAGCATCACTGAACTGGCCAGACTGCTGGGCGGCGCAAGGATCACGGAGGCTGTAACAGGCAGCGCCGGCGAGATGAGAAAGCTTGCTCTGCAGAGAAAAAATGAGTTGTTGAGAAAAATAGACGAATAAGGGCCGGGGTGTTATCTTCAGCTTACAAAGACTCCTTTGTTATAATTGAAGTATGAAAAGTACTTTGAAATGACAGAAAGGGGTCTTTTTTATGTTTAAATTCCGTAATATCAATGGCAGGCACGCAGGCCTTTTTGCTCTGGGAGTTCTTTTTGGAACTGCAGGCATCAAAGCGCTTTCCAGCCGCGATGCGAAAAAGGTTTATACCCACTGCACAGCTGCAGTGCTCCGCGCCAAGGAATGTGTGCTGGATACCGCTGCCGTAGTGCAGGAAAACGCAGAGGATATTTTGGAAGATGCCAAAGCCATCAATGAAGAGTACGCAGCTGCAGACCTCGTTTATGAAGATGAAAAAGCTGCCAAAAGAGCTGCAAGGGAGGCATCTGCCAAGGCAGAGGGTTAAGTCATGCGCTTCTGGGTCAGACATAAAAGCAGAACCAGGATCCGCGTGCATCTGGACAAGAAACGTCTGAGCTTTGAGGAAGCCGGGATTCTGGAGGATTATCTGAAAAAGCTGCCCGGCGTTGCGGATGCAAAGGTATATGAGCGGACGGCAGATGCGGCCATCAGCCTGTGCGGACCAGGGGAGCCGGTCCTTGGGGCGCTTCAGTCTATGGATTTTGAAGAAGTCCTCCTGCTGCCGCAGGAGAGTGACATTCAATCCAGACAGCTCAATGCCCAGTTCCGGGAAAAGCTGATCATGAAAGTGACAAACCGGGTGCTGCGAAGACTTCTGCTGCCCCAGTGGATCCGGATTCCCTGGATCATTTTCCGGTCACTGCGCTATATCCGCAAAGGTCTTTCCTGCCTGTGGCGGGGGAGAATCGAAGTGCCGGTCCTGGATGCCGCAGCGATTACGGTTTCTTTGCTGCGGGGAAGTTTTTCAACGGCAGGTTCTACCATGTTCCTGCTGGAGGTCGGAGAACTTCTGGAAGAATGGACACATAAAAAGTCTGTCAATGATCTTGCCAGAAGTATGTCCCTTAAGACCAGCAGTGTCTGGATCTGTATTGACGGTCAGGAACTTCTGGTACCGGCAGACAGCGTACAGGCAGGCGATGAGGTCGTTGTCCGCATGGGCAACGTGATTCCTTTT
>CAMMZE010000141.1 GCA_946529195.1 uncultured Lachnospiraceae bacterium | reverse complement strand
GAATGGCGTTATAAATGTCAGGCTCATTCTCTGCGGAAAGGTTGATGCACTTTGCATAGCAGCCGCCCTCAAAGTTGAAGATGCCTTCCGGGGACCAGCCGTGCTCGTCATCGCCGATCAGCTTTCTGGCCGGATCTGCAGACAGTGTGGTCTTTCCTGTGCCGGAAAGGCCGAAGAATACAGCGGTCTCATGGGACTCGGGATCCATGTTTGCGGAGCAGTGCATAGGAAGCACATTTTCCTTAACCATCACATAGTTCATAACAGAGAATACACTCTTCTTGATCTCGCCGGCATACTGGGATCCTGCGATCACTACCATATGCGCCTCATAGTCGATCATGATGGCTGCCTCACTGTGTACATGATCCAGCTCAGGCACGCACTTGAAACCGGGTGCGCAAAGAATTGTATAGTCAGCCTCACCAAAGTTCTCAAGCTCTTCCTCAGTCGGACGAATCAGCAGCTGGTGAATGAACATGTTCTGGCTGGCCAGCTCATTGATGATCCTGAATTTCTTTCTGTGGATCTCATCTGCGCCTGCGAAACCATCAAAGATGAATACATCGCGGCCCTGCAGATATGCGCTTACCTTGTCACGGATGCGGTTAAAGTTCTCGCGGCTGATGGGACGGTTTACCTTACCCCATGCAATGTCATCATGAATGGTATCGGTATCAACGATAAACTTATCGTCAGGGGAACGTCCTGTATATTTACCTGTATAAACAACCAGTGCTCCATTGTCAGCAAGCTTTCCTTCACCGCGCATCAGGGCGAACTCAGTCAGCTTTGCAGGAGTCAGGTTTCTGTACACTGCCTTAGGATCTACGATCCCCAGCTTCTCAATGCCATATGTTTCCATATTGAAATACCTCTCCTTCTGTATTGATCTTTTATGATACTAGACAATTTTAACACAGCAAATTGCTGAATTCAATTATCAATACATAGATATCTCGGTCAAAAATGAGCTTCTTATCAGCTGTTTTGCCTATTTTCTGCATCCTGACGACAAATCTGTTCAAACTCACGCAGCTTGCGGACCGCCTCCGCGCTCAGTCCGGTCGGAACCTGGATCTGGATGGTGACAAAATGGTCTCCCTTCTGAGCCGGCTGATTCATCTTCTGCACGCCTTTGCCACGCAGACGGATCTTCTTGCCAGACTGGGTTCCTGCAGGGATCTTCAGGCTGACTCTTCCATCGATTGTCTCTACTATGGTCTCACCGCCGAATACCGCTGTCGTAAAGGGGATATTAACAGTTGTATAGATATCCTGTCCCTTCCGGGTAACACCCGGCTTTTCACGCACTTTTACCTTGAGCAGCAAATCACCTGCACCTGCGCTGCCCGGAGCCCCTTTGCCGCGCAGACGGATGGTTTTGCCATCCTCGATGCCTGCCGGGATATGTACTTTGACAGACTGGGCAGCCCCCTGTCCGTCGGTCCGGATCTGCATCACCTTGTCACAGCCATTAATGGCCTCATCAAAGCTAACCTCAATCATGGATGTGATATCTCTGCCCCTGGCTGCGCTCCTGCGGGCTCCTGCACCTGCTGCACCTGCACCACCGAACATACTGCCAAAGAGATCTCCGAAAATATCCTCTGCACCCTGGCCGCCGAAATGAAAGCTCTGATAGCTTCCGTTTCCACCGCCAAAACCGAAATTGCCAAAATCCTGCCCGTTAAAGCCGAAACCTCCGCCCGGCTGGAAGCCTTCCTCAAAAGCCGCGCTTCCATACTGGTCGTAGAGTTTTCTCTTTTTCTCATCGCTCAGGACATCGTAAGCTTCATTGACTTCCTTAAATTTTCTCTCTGCTTCCTTGTTGCCCGGGTTGGTATCGGGATGATACTTTTTCGCCAGCTTCCGGAAAGCCTTTTTGATTGTCTTCTCATCAGCGTCTCTACTGACTCCAAGCACCTGATAATAGTCTTTTTTCGACATCGTGCCTCACCTCAGTTCTATTCAAGAAAAAAAAGGGCTGACCTCAGATCCCGCCCTCTTACATCCTTCTTATTGTTCTATATGTAATATAACACTGATACCATCTGCAGTCAATAGATTCCTTGAAAAAAGACGATATAAATACACGAAAGCGGTGACCTGCCATATAGAATACAGCTTTTAATTTTTATATGCAAAAAAACCGATCCACCCGCATAAAGCGCCATAGGCCAGGCCTGCCGCTGCATCCCATACAAAATGTGCCCCTTCCAGCACCCGCTCAGCTGCCATAGCTGCTGCCGCGATTCCTGCTGCAAGTCCGGCTCTGGGATCAATCCAGGCAAAAGCCGCTGCGATGACCGCCGCAGAAAAACAGTGGCGGCTGGGGAAACTCTTTCCTCCTTTTTTGGCACTCTCCCGCTTCATCTCCGGCATCCGGTCTGCCGGCCGCGGCGCATTGATGGCTTTTCTGATCAGAGAGCCACTGATATAACAGGCTGCCGGAACAGCAAGGACTCTCTTTAGCTTTTCCCGGTCCGTCAGCCAGAGCCAGATGCAAAGAGCTGCATATGACGCATAAAACAAAGCAGTCAGACCAAGACCGATATGACGGACCAGTCTGTCCTTTTCCGGTCTCCTCTCAAAATAGGCATTGATCTTCTGATGAAAGCACAAACCCTATCCTCTCCTTCTATCGGAAAAAACAGCGGACCGCATGGCCTGCTGTTTTTCCTTATTAAAAACCTTATGATTATTTAAACATACCGATCATGGTACTGCTCAGTGATGTATCACAAAGAGCATTTGTCGTATTGAGCAGGATGACATCCTGGATTTTCTTATCCTTGACCAGCTTTACGAAATCATTCTCATACTCTGAATAAATCGAAAAATAACGGTGGTCGACAATATAGGTGTACTGATAATTGTCTACCAGGAAAGGCACAAAGGCATTGCCGTAGGACTCTTTGACAACCACGCAGGCCGTGCCGTCTGTCTTATTCGGATTCTCAATGACTGCAAAAGGTTCATCTCCGCCGATAAAACAGTTATATTTGGAATTGGCCTCCCAGTCTGTGACATCCTCAACGACATTCCATGTGTATTCCGCTCCGTCATGGCCAATGAAGGTCATATCATTGGTCGCCTTGGGGATAAAAGCCTCTACCGTATCAGGATTCTCTCCCAGAGCCGCGGCCTGTCCGCTGCCTGAATAGAGAGTTCCGAGGAAGCCGGGGAACTCCACCTTCTCAAAATCACTGAGAGGCGTAGCTTTGATTCCCTTGACCTTGCAGAACTCCTCATAGGCATAGTAGGCGCCCAGTGCTGTCCAGTGATGGTCTGTCCTGAAATAGATATATTCTGAGTTATGATCTACCAGATTCTGGCAGACATTGACACATTTTACCTTGCTGTTGAGCTTCTCAATATTGGAGACCGCATAGGAAATGGCCTCTTTCTGAGAGCTGATTCCCAGCTTCTCCTGGGCCTGGTCGGTCAGCATGATGCCGACGCTGCTGGGGGCAAGAATATCGTATACCGTCGCGATACCGTCCAGTTTTTTCTGGATTGTGTCGATATCGCTGATATATTCATTGGCGCCTTCCAGGGCGAAATAAAAGAGACTGAAAGCGGTATCACCGGTCACGTAGACATCTCCCACCGGCTCCGGAACAACATTGATCGCATTTCCATTAGGATCTTTGGCCTTCTCTGTCTCCCTGACAGTCTCTGCCTGTTTCTGGGAAGATTCAGCCTCTTGTCCTGTCTCGGCAGCCTTTGTCTCTGCCTGCACCATCTCGCCGTTTTCCGGAATGGCATCTGCCGTCTTGGTTCCGTTGTGAACGATCTGATCACCTCTGAGACCATACAGTTCCTTGACCTTGCCATCTGCGCTGATCAGCTTCTCCCGGAAAGGAAATGTATCAGCGTACCAGGTCGAGATCTGACTGAAATAGGTCCCGTCCCAGATAGACTGCAGTGAAAAGGAGGGCCACTTCTCCAGCTCACGCTTCTCAAGTGCTGAAGTCTTAGGCCGCAAAGGCAGGAGCAGTCCAAGTACTGCACCGACCAGAAGCACGCCCAGAAAGGCTCGTATCACCGCACTCCGGTATCTTCGAATGATCTGCATCCTCCTGCGCTTTTCAGCGCTGACGCGGGATCTTTTACTTCTCTGTTTACTCATTCTTTATGCACACTCCCATCAGAACTGGAAATACAGGAAGGGATTGTAACTGTTTCCGACCAGAGCAATCGTAGCCAGGATCAGCAGTACGACTGGGCATACGATATTGTAAACATAGATCGGATACGGCACCA
>CAMMZE010000140.1 GCA_946529195.1 uncultured Lachnospiraceae bacterium | reverse complement strand
GGGATGGAAACCGCATCCTTGACCGCCTCGGCCAGATAAGCGTACTCTCCTCTGGGCACGATGGCCGGAAGCTGTGGAACTGCAGTCTCGTGCCAGCCGCCGGTGACATTGATCATGTCAATACCGGCCACCTCCAGCAGCTTGCAAAATGCCACGCATTCCTCGTTGGTATTGCCGCCCTTCATAAACTCATTGCCCGCAACACGCATAATCAGCGGATAATCCGGTCCAACCGCCTCGCGAAGGGCCTTGACCAGCTCCAGCGGGAAGCGGCAGCGGTTCTCAAAGCTGCCTCCGTACTCATCCGTGCGAAGATTGGTGATAGGAGAAAGGAACTGGCTGATCAGATAACCGGAAGCACCTGTAGACTCCACCGCGTCAAAACCCGCCTTTTTGGCACGGACAGCGGCATCTGCCCACTGCCCGATCAGGGTCTTGATCTCTTCTCTGGTCATCTCTCTGGGTGTTTCCCCGGAATAGGTCGAATAAACTGCAGAAGGGGCAATGGTCGAATCGTCCCCCTTTACAAAAGCCTTCTGTCCATAGCGGCCTGTCTGCATCAGCTGCACTGCGACTTTGCATCCGCGCGCATGGATCCCATCCGTAAATACCTTGTAGCTTTCTATAAAACAGTCTTCGGAAAGATCCATCATATCCGGATAACCAGCATGATTGTCCAGCGCGCAGCCGCCTACCATAATCAGGCCGACACCGCCCTCGGCAATGCGCCAGTAGCACTCATTAAAGCGCTCCGTGGCAAAACCACCCACCGCATAAGAGGTATGCATGGCCGGCATCACAAGCCGGTTCTTCAGCGTTAATCCATTAATCGTGATTGGCTGAAAGATATGTGTGAGTTTCATAGTCCGGTTCCCTCCTTATTATTACATTAAATATAAATCATAGGGACAGGATTGTAAAGGGGAGAGGGAGACAGGGGACGGTTCTCTGTCTCCCTCATTTTGGCAAAAAAAGAAGCCAAAAACCAGCAAAAACTGGTTTTTTGGCTTCTTTTACACTACAAACAGGCTTGTGAGAAGGGAGACAGAGAACCGTCCCCTGTCTCCCTCCTGCACTATTTCTCTGCGATGGCTTCGATCTCACACAGGACGCCTTTTGGCAGGTCTTTGACTGCCACGCAGCTTCTGGCAGGTTTGGATACGAAATACTCTGCATATACGGCATTGAACTCCGCAAAGTCTGCGATCTCTGCCAGGAAGCATGTGGTCTTGATGACTTTGTCATATCCGCTGCCTGCTGCTTCCAGGATAGCTCCAACGTTTTTACAGCTCTGGGCAGTCTGCTCCTGAATCCCTTCCGGAATCTCACCTGTTTCAGGATTCACCGGAATCTGCCCAGAGGTAAAAATGAATCCATTGAATTCCATGCCTTGTGAATATGGTCCGATTGCGCCAGGCGCGTTTTTTGTCTCTATTACTTTCATCACGAACCTCCTTCTGCTCTTATTTATGAATCCAGCTGTTACTTATGAATCCGGGTTCCGGTCTTTCCGGCTATACCGTCTTTGGCCTTCTCCAGGAGGGTAATCAGGGAAAATCTTCCCTCTTTGGACTCGGCAAATTCCAGGGCTGCCTCCACTTTCGGCAGCATAGATCCGGGAGCGAATTCCCCGTCTGCGATATACTTTCTGGCCATATCGCCTGACAAATCATCCAGCCACTCTGCATCGGGCTGCCCGAAATGGATGGCAACCTTCTCCACCGCTGTCAGAATAATCAGGACATCTGCATCCAGCTGCTGCGCCAGTTTGCAGGCTGCAAAGTCCTTATCAATGACAGCAGCGGCTCCTTTCAAATGATGTCCATTGGTCTTAAAGACCGGGATTCCGCCGCCCCCGCAGGCAATGACTACATGATTGGTCTCTACCAGGGACCGGATGGTATCGATTTCGATGATAGACTGCGGTCTTGGGGAAGCTACCACCCTCCGGTAGCCTCTGCCTGCATCCTCAATCACCTGATAATCTCTGTCGCGCACCAGCTGATCTGCTTCTTCTTTGGTCATAAATGATCCGATCGGCTTGGTCGGATTCTCAAAAGCCGGATCCTCCGGGTCCACTTCCACCTGCGTCAGCACAGTAGCAACCCCTTTATCGATTCCTCTGTCCAGCATCTCCTCCCGAAGCTCATTCTGCAGATCATAACCGATATATCCCTGGCTCATAGCTACGCAGACTGACAGAGGGCAGGGAATATACTTTTCCGGATCAGACCGTGTCAGTTCCATCATGGCATTCTGGATCATTCCCACCTGGGGGCCGTTGCCGTGGGCAATCACGACTTCGTGCCCTTCCTCAATCAGATCTACAATCGCTTTTGCTGTGATCCGGACGGCCTTCATTTGTTCAGGCAGATTATTTCCAAGCGCATTACCGCCGAGTGCGATCACAATTCTTTTCTTCATACTTTATAAAATCCTCCCATCCGGTATTTACTGGAAATGTCTGCTGACTGCTCTGTCCCAGAGTGCCTGAAGAGTCTTCTGAGGATTTTTAACTTTTGCAAGGAAAATCATGGCAGCAATGATGTAAGGCTTATTGGATGCCTCTTTGTAGAGAGACTCGCGTGCATGATCAAATACCTTATCGGTTACTTCGCCGTGCTCGCAGGATACGCCCTGGATATCAGCCGGCAGCGGATGCATGTAAAGGGTATCAAGACCGTTTTTGGTCAGCATCATCATCTCATCATCAACCACCCAGTCCTGATGCTCCGCATTCTGGGCAAGCAGCTCTTTTTCCAGCTTGTCGATGCCGTCAAAATCACCCTTTCCGTACAGGTCGGTTCTGACTTCCATCGCTGCGTAAGGAGCCCAGCTCTTCGGATATACCACATCCGCGTCTTTGAATGCTTCCTTCATGTCGTTGGTAATGCTGAAAGAACCGCCGGACTCTGCCGCATTCTTCCTGGCAACTTCAACAACATCGCTCATCACTTCATAGCCTTCCGGATGGGCCAGTACGACATCCATTCCGAAACGGGTCAGAAGGCCGATGATACCCTGGGGTACAGACAGGGGCTTGCCGTAGGAAGGGGAATAAGCCCAGCTCATGGCAATCTTCTTGCCCTTGAGGTTCTCAGCGCCGCCGAATTCATGGATGATATGGAGTGCATCCGCCAGAGCCTGCGTGGGATGGTCGATATCGCACTGCAGGTTGACCAGGGTCGGCTTCTGCTCCAGCACGCCTGCCTGATTTGCCTCCGTAACAGAATCTACAACCTGATGCATATAGGCATTACCCTTGCCGATATACATATCATCGCGGATACCGATGACATCTGCCATGAAAGAAACCATGGTCGCTGTCTCGCGGACCGTCTCACCATGCGCGATCTGGGACTTTTTCTCATCCAGATCCTGTACCGCAAGGCCCAGCATATTGCAGGCGCTGGCAAAGGAAAACCTGGTTCTGGTAGAATTGTCACGGAAAATGGAAATGCCAAGTCCGGACTCGAAAATCTTTGTAGAAATGTTGTTCTCTCTCATATAACGGAGAGCATCGGCCAGCACAAATACAGCCTCAATCTCATCATCGGTCTTCTCCCAGGTCAGGAAGAAATCATTCTCATACATATCCTTGAAATGAAGCGCATTGAGTCTGTCAATATATCCCTGTAATTTCTGATCCATTTTACTATCCTTTCTTAAATACAATCCGTTTTTAAAGAATGTCATTATCTGTTTTTCCGCCGGTGTACTGAGCCACATCTCCGGTCTTTTCCTCTTCCGGATAGATGTTGATGGCTGCCGCATAGAGGGCTGCGCAGGTTACCAGATCCTGTTTCCAGGTGATCTCGTTGGGTGCGTGTGCCTGGCTCTCCGCGCCGGGACCGAATCCTACGCAGGGGATGCCGTAGCGGCCCTGGATGGAAACGCCGTTGGTGGAGAAGGTCCACTTATCTGTCAGCGGACGGCCTGTGCGGGTCGACATAGCGGAAGGAGAACCGATGCGCTCCTCACCAAAGAGTGCCTTATGAGCATCTGCAAGCGCCTTTACATGTGCTGCATTTTCCTTGTTGATCCAGGTCGGGAAATAGCACTCGGTCTCATAAACCTCGCCGGTCCAGGACGGACGGTCATACATGTACATGGAAACAACTACGTCTTCACCGTACTTCTTCACACTGGGAAGATCTCGGATCTCCTGCAGGCAGCTGTCCCAGGTCTCGCCGGCAGTCATACGTCTGTCGATGGAAATCGCGCAGGAATCTGCTACCGCGCAGCGGCTGGGAGATGTGTAGAAAATCTGAGATACTGTGCAGGTACCTCTGCCAAGAAATCTGGCATCC
>CAMMZE010000139.1 GCA_946529195.1 uncultured Lachnospiraceae bacterium | reverse complement strand
TCAAGAAGAACCAGGCTCTGCTGGTTGTAGAGGCCATGAAGATGGAGACAACCGTTGTTGCCAAGGAAGACGGCAAGATCGACCACATTTATGTGGCAGCCGGAGAGAGCGTTCACTCCGGAGACCTGCTTCTGTCCTTCGTAAAATAAGAGAGACTAATAGCTTTGATGTAAAGCGCAGGCGGGCTTCATGCCCGCCTGTTCTTTGAGATAATAAGGGATAAAAAAGGAGGCGTTTTTCATGTCGACGGCGCATAACAGCGGACAAAAAGGAGATTTTGCGAAGCTTGTTCTGATGCCGGGAGATCCCCTGCGGGCCCAGTGGATCGCGCAGGAGTATCTGACGGATGTAAAGCTGGTATCTTCGGTCAGAAATATTCTGGCCTTTACAGGAAACTATCAGGGAAAACCGATTTCCGTCATGGCATCCGGTATGGGAATGCCTTCCATCGGCATCTATTCTTATGAATTATTTCATGAATTTGATGTAGAG
This sequence comes from uncultured Lachnospiraceae bacterium, assembly GCA_946529195.1. The sequence continues at coordinate 3,840 of CAMMZE010000139.1, read as the reverse complement.
GCGATTGTCCGCATCGGATCTACAGGCGCTTACCAGCCTGATGTGCATGTGGGGGATATCATTCTTGCAGATTCCTGCTGGAGTGAGTCTACATACGCCAAAACCCAGAATGGTGATGAAAGCGAATGGCAGTATCCGACAGAAGCACTTAATAAACATATCGCGGCAACGGCTGACAAGCTCGGGCAGCAGGTGATTACCGGCCCGATCCATTCCTCTGACGTTTTTTATCAGGAGGAAAATGCAATTCAGACCAGACTTGCCCGCGAGGAAATGAAAAAGATGCTCTGCGTGGAAATGGAGTCCTTTGCCCTTTTCCACAATGCAAAAGTCCTTGCAAAACAGGCGGCATGCCTGCTGACCGTATCGGATTCCCTGGTAACCGGGGAGCAGATGACCACACAGGAAAGACAGTCTTCTTTCCGCGGCATGGCCCAGCTGGCCCTGGAAGCCGGGATTACTTTTTAAAACAGACATCACGAAGGAACATTGAGACAGGAGAGGAAGTTACAAATGGATGTAAAACAGAGACTGGAGGCTCTGCGCAGCCTGATGCGCAGCCGCGGGATCGATATGTATCTGGTGGAATCAGAGGATTTTCACGGCTCAGAATATGTCAGTGAGTATTTTCAGTGCCGGGCTTATATTTCCGGTTTTACCGGTTCGGCCGGAACTGCTGTGATTACGCAGGACTGGGCGGGACTCTGGACAGACGGAAGATATTTTCTGCAGGCTGACAGGCAGCTGGAGGGCAGCGGTTTTACCCTTTGCCGCATGGGTGAGGAAGGCGTACCGACTGTGCGCGAATATATCCTTTCCCACATAAAGGCCGGGCAGACACTTGGATTTGACGGCCGTACGGTGAATGCCGGTACAGGCAAAATGTATCAGGCAGAGCTGGAGAAGCGGGGGGCATTCATGAATGCAGGCTGCGATCTGGTCGGCGAGATCTGGAAGGAAAGACCGGCCCTGTCTCATCATGCTGCCTGGCTGATGGATGAGGAAAAAGCAGGAGAGAGCCGTGTCAGCCGGATCCGTAAGGTCCGCGCGGCTATGGAAGAGAAAGGCGCAGACCATCTGCTTCTGACTTCTCTGGATGACATTGCCTGGCTGCTCAATATCAGAGGCGGCGATGTAAAGTATAATCCGGTTGTCATGTCTTATGTGATGGTAAGCGGCAGTCAGCTGCTTTTGTTTGCAGGAAAGAATCAGTTTTCTCCCATGGACCGGGAACGGCTGCTGGCAGATGGCGTCAGGCTCTGCGCATATGAAGATTTTTATGATGAAATCGGAAAAATCAGCCCGGACAGCACGGTCATGCTGGATGAAAATGTAGCCAACTATGCGGCAATCGGCAGGCTGGCGGAGGGTGTAAAGGTTATTGACGCTGAGAATCCGACCCTCATGCTCAAGGCGGTTAAGAATCCGGTCGAGATGGAAAATATCCGCCAGGCCCATATCAAGGACGGCATTGCCCTGACCCGCTTTATGTACTGGCTCAAGAAACATGGTCTGGACCAGAAACTGACCGAAATCGGTGCTTCGGACAAGATGGAATCCTTCCGCAAGCAGCAGCCCGGATACCTGGAACCCAGTTTTGCGCCGATCAGCGCCTACGGTGAACACGCTGCAATCGTCCACTACAGCGCGACGCCGGAGACGGACGCTGTGATCGAGCCCAAAGGCCTGCTTTTGATGGATACCGGCGGCCAGTATATGCAGGGAACCACAGATATTACCAGGACCTTTGTCATGGGGCCTTTGAAAGAAGATGAGAAAATCTTCTTTACACTGGTGCTGAAAGGCCACCTGAACCTGGCGGGCGCCAAGTTCCGTCATGGCTGCAGCGGGATCAATCTGGATTATCTGGCCAGAGAGCCCCTCTGGCAGATCGGTATGGACTATAATCACGGAACCGGGCACGGGGTCGGCTATCTGCTCAATGTGCATGAAGGCCCCAACAGCATCCGCTGGAGAACCCTCCCGATGCGCAGCAGCAACTGCGTGCTGGAGGAAGGCATGCTGACTTCGGATGAGCCGGGTGTATATATTACAGGGCGTTTCGGCATCCGTCATGAGAGCCTGATGATGTGCCGCAAGGCGGAAAAGACCGCTTACGGGCAGTTTATGCAGTTTGACACACTGACCATGGTGCCTTTCGATCTGGATGGCGTTGAGCCTTCTCTGATGACAGAACGGGAGAAAAAACTGCTCAATGAGTACCACAGAAAGGTCTATGAGACAGTTGGTCCCCAGCTCCCCGAAGAGGAAAGGGAATGGCTGGCCTATGCGACTCGTGAAATCTGAGAATGAGGAAGAACAAGAGTATGGACAGAATCTATCTGAATGAAGACTGGTATTTTTCAGACCATTTCGAAGAAGACATGATCCGGCCGGAGGCCGGAATGGAAGGTATGACAAAAGTCCGCCTTCCTCATACGGTCTGCGAGACGCCTTTTCACTATTTCCCGGAGAGCAGACATGAGATGGTCAGCTGCTACCGGCGTATCATCAGGATCGAGGATGCTTGGAGAACCGGCCATATCCTGCTGACCTTTGAGGGGGCGGCGCATGAAGCGGCGGTCTATATCAATGGGAAAAGGGCTGCAGTCCATCACAGCGGCTATACAGCCTTTACGATCGACATGATCCCTTATCTGACCGAAGGGGCTGAGCAGACCGTTGCTGTCCGCCTGGACAGCCGCAGAAGCCTGAACCAGCCGCCTTTTGGCGGAGTAGTGGACTATATGACTTACGGCGGCCTCTACAGAGAGGTTTATCTGGAAGTCAAGCCGCAGACCTATATCGAAGATATCTATGTGGTAACTCCTGACGTTCTGCGGGAGGATAAGGTGCTCAAGGCAGACGTGACTCTGCAGGGCTTCAAGGAAGGACTCAGCCTGCAGGCAGATCTGGACCTGTGGCAGCCGGAGGATACGCCGGCTGCAGAAGAGGGCTTTGAGGATGAGGCGCATCTGGAGGAGATCGTCCTTTCTCCGCAGACAGCAGAGCTGCGCAATCCCATTTCCTGCCTGACCTTCAGCGCAGCAGGAGTTCTCAACTGGGATCTGGATTTTCCCCAGCTGTATGTGCTGACCCTCCGGCTTATGGATGAGGGTCAGATGATTGATGAGAAAAAGGTTCGTTTCGGCTTTCGCGAGATCGCCTTTGATGCGGACGGCTTTTTCCTCAACGGGGAACCGGTCAAGCTGCGTGGCCTGGACAGGCATCAGAGCTGGCCTTATGTTGGCTACGCCATGCCAAAGCGCCCCCAGCAGCTGGATGCTGACCTGCTCAAAGGAGAGCTGGGCTGCAATATCGTGAGGACATCCCATTATCCGCAGTCGCAGCACTTCATCGACCGCTGCGATGAGATCGGACTTCTGGTCTTTACAGAGATTCCGGGCTGGCAGCATATCGGGGACAGGGACTGGAAAAAGATCGCGGTCCGCAATGTCCGCGAGATGATTCTCCAGTACCGCAATCACCCCTCCATCATCATGTGGGGAACCAGAATCAACGAGTCTCCGGACGATGATTCCTTCTACTACAAGACCAACCGCCTGGCCCATGAGCTGGATCTTTACCGGCCCACCGGCGGTGTCCGCAATTTCCGCGGCAGTCATCTCTATGAAGATGTCTATACCTATAATGATTTCATTCACAGCGGCAATAATGCAGGCTGCGAACCCAAAAAACATATCACTTCTGATATGGAGAAAGGCTATTTTATCTCCGAATACAACGGACATATGTATCCGACAAAAATGTGGGATGATGAGCCTCACCGGATCGAGCATGCGCTCCGCCATGCCCGTGTTCTGCAGGATGTAGCGGCAA
>CAMMZE010000138.1 GCA_946529195.1 uncultured Lachnospiraceae bacterium | reverse complement strand
GACCATGACCTTGTGGTCATACCACTTGCCCTTCTGGCCTACAAGTGCTACATCAAACTCTTCTCCGATCACGGGTACCGGGATGTCAAAGCCGCAGACGGTCTCTTCGGTTCCGTCGTCATAAGTCACGGTATCCTCTGTAGGGAAAAGCAGTTCTGCTCCTTCTTCCTGAGCCTGCGCAGCCATACCGGGATAAAGATTCACAATACCGTCGCCGGCAAGAGAAACATGAATGGTCATCTGTCCGTCTGCAACGGTCAGAACTCCCATATCATCCAAGGTCTCATTGACATGAAACATGCTGCTGTCGGTTGTAAACTTTGCCTTATAGACACCGTCTTCCAGACTTCCGACTGCTGCACCGGATGCGGCTGCTTCGATGCCTTCTGCGTCAATCACATCCTGTGTGTGCTGCACATACAGGTCCTCTACTGCAGGGATCCTTCCCAGACCTTCAATCTGACAGTCAATCTGATCAAAATATCCGCAAGCCGTAAACATGCTCTTCCAGGAATCCTCATCATCTCCGGCCATATCATTATTGGCATGGTCTCCTGCTACAACCATCAGAGGACGAAGGACAACCTTCTTATATCCTGCGGCATTTACTGCATCGATTACAGCCTCGCATGCGGTATCTTCCGGTTCTCCTTCTACAGTGCCGATGAATACATTTGCATAGCCCAGATCCTGCATCTGTGTCTGCATCTGATCGTAGGTGATCTTAGCTGCATGAGAGGTGCCGTGTCCCATCAGGACAAATGCAGTCCCATCCTCTGCTGCCTCATCCAGACTTCCATAGCCGGCCTTTTCTACTGCTGCAGCTGTCACTGCCTCAGCAACAGCCTTCTTGTCATCATTTGTCTCAGAAACTTCACTTCCGACCTGTCCAAGAAGCGGCTCTGCAATCACGATCTTTTCAAACTGATCTGCATATGCAGCAGCTGCGTCCTTCAGCTCATTGTACTCTGCACCGTGCATGAGATGGGTCGGCTGGATGATCAGATTTTTTACATGGTTATCAACCGCGCGCTGCAGGGCCTGGTCCATATTGTCAATGATTTCGCCATCACGCGCCTGCACATGATTGATGATGATCTGGGCTGTAAATGCTCTTCTGACAGACCAGTCCGGATAGCTTTCCTGGAGTTTCTTTTCAATGCCGCCGATATCCATGACACGGCTTTCATTGAAGGAAGTTCCGAAACTTACTACAAGAAGCTCGTTCTCACCGATCTTATCTGCATTCAGCGGATCATCTGCGGAAGCATCTCCGGTATCTCTGCCGAAATAGTCGGGATCCGCAAATTTGCCTTCAACCAGTTCCTTCTGGGCATCGGTCAGAGCGTCCCATGCTGCGCGTGCCGCAGCACACTGAGCATCGGTGTCCTCTGTCCGTTTCTGTACATAGATGGCATCAATCAGAGCTGCCACCTCATCTGCTGCCGCCTGATCATCCACCGCTGACTCTGCTGCGGATTCTGTCTGCACCTGTGTTTCTGCCTCTGATTCAGCCTTCGTCTCTGCGCTGCCTTTGCTGCCGCAGCCTGCCAGCATAGAAGCTGCCAGCACAAAAGGAAGCATCACTGTAAATACTTTTTTCATGTCCATCCTCCTGTTTTTCCCGGGTCATAAGAAATAAAAAGTCCTCTTAAAACTACCGTCCGGCAGTCTAAAAAGGACTATTTTGCACGCAAAAGCAGGCACCGCATGGCACCTTGTAGATATTTCGTACGACCAAGTCCTCGTGATCTGAAGCCATTATAGCTCCCTGTACTGCGAAAGGCAGTTCTCCCGGCTTATTGATCAAACGCTTCAGATCCCCTTCCCGGTCTCCCAGTGGTAATGGATCTTCGCTCTCAAAATACGGTGACGAGATCGTGCAGGACTCTCACCTGCTTCCCTTTTCAGCGGATATCACTGCCTGTTTTCTGATAAATCCGGCGGTCGATATCCGGCACCTTACGCATTTTCTATTGTATACAGATGCACTTTGCATCCGCGACAAGCTTAGCATACCGCACAGGAAATGTCAATCTTCTGCATGTCCGCCGCCTGGCATATCGGGGAAAAGGCCGTACGTGAAGCCGCAGATACAGCGATTGCAAAAAGAACCTAGTCTTATTCCAAACATAACTATAATACCCCAGCCAAAGCAAATTATTGGCTGGGGTTTATTAAAATCACGAGAATGCGGCGGCAATCTTTCCAAGTTCCCCTTCTTGTGATATACTCTTGGGATAATAAAGCAATCATACAAAGGAGGAATCTCTGATGGCTAACACACCTATGCAGACATATTATAAGAATCTAGCTGAAACAACGATGAAGAACCTGACCCGCCGCGGTTTTGATGCATGTTACGCAGAAACCGCCGAGGAAGCCCTCACACTTGCCAAATCTTTCATTAAACCGGACAGCAAGGTATCAAACGGCGGTTCTGTTACCCTGTCTGAGATTGGTCTGATGGACGCATTCCAGGCTGAGGATAAGGACTTTACCTATCTGGACCGCAAAAAGCCGCAGACCCAGGAAGAGCAGGATGCCTTCTGGGCCCAGGTATTTACCTGCGATACCTATTTTGCAAGCTGCAATGCCATAACAACAGACGGTCTCCTGGTCAATATCGACGGCACCTGCAACCGTGTGGCTGCTATGCTCTTCGGTCCTAAGGAAGTCGTTCTGGTTGTTGGCATGAATAAGGTCTGTCCTGACCTTGACAGTGCTTATAAGCGTGTGAAAATGTCCGCAGCGCCGCCTAACTGCAACAGGCTCGGCAAAAAGACGCCCTGTGCAGTGACCGGCAAATGCGGGGACTGTCTCAGCCCTGACTGCATCTGCACTGCCACCGTTGTTACACGCAGGCCCAACAAGCCTCACCGCGTGAAAATCATTCTTGTAGGGGAAGCGCTTGGCTACTGATACAGATCCTCAATCTGCTGTGCCTTGATCTGGAACTCACCGCCGGATCCCCATTCCCATTCACCATGGACATCCAGGGCATTTGCGGCATACCAGAACTGGTATTTCGCGATGCCCAGGTCGTTCCATTCGAAACCGCCATTCTCTTTATAGATTTTCAGGAAATAATTATTCTTCTCACATACCAGATGCACCGGAAGCCGGTTGACCGCAGAAGGTCCGTCCAGGATCGCCTGCAGGCCTGCCTTGACCCATTCCGGCAGATCCTTATATTCTGTATCACCCTCGACCATCTTCTCCGGCGCGGGTGTTTTTTTACGAAGTCCGTCGCGGATAATCCTCTGCTTCATAGGCATCTTCTTTGCCGGATATCCAATCGGGATCACATCCCAGAGTTTTTCGCCCGGTTCAATCTGCGGAGAGACAGACTTCTTGTCAAATGTTCCGCCGACCCAACAGGTACCAAGTCCCAGTGAAGTCGCCAGAAGCACCAGCTCTTCTCCGTAGTAGCCAACCTTCTCTGCGGAGATCTCATCTTCCCCTCCGACAAGTGCCGCATACCAGAATACTTTACCGTCAAACATGGTTCTGGCCAGCTTGACAACAGACTCATCTTTGGTCAAGCCTGTGTAGATCTGAAAATGAAGGCCTGTCTCCTCATTGATCCTTTCTATGCAGGCAATGAGCTTTTCAATTTTTTCTCTTTCGATGTCTTCTCCTGAAAAAGCACGGCATGAGATTCTTTTCTTGATTACTTCAAATGCATCCATCTTTTTTCCTCCTGACAGATTCTGCTATTCAGGTTTATAAAACTCCTCTTTTAATTGCGGATCATAATAGATCTGATCGCGCGCAACGAATCGGGCTGATCCGTTATTGACATCAAGAATGGTCACTGCGCAGTTGGCCGGTACTTTTCCCTGCCAGAAATTGCCCGAATCTTCATACAGATGATTCAGAACACCGCGCATGGCTGCCCCGTGTGTAGAGACCAGAATGGTTTTATCCTGCAGCTCAGGATCTCCGGCGATTTCCTCAAAAAACTGCTTTCCTCTCTGGCACAGCTGCTGGATGGACTCTCCTCCCGGAGGGCAGGGAAAGAGAAACGGATCGGAAAAAAACTGGTTGAGTCCGTCCTTGTATCCCATTTGTCTCAAATCCGTCTGTGTCAATCCTTCCCAGTCGCCCCAGGAAAGCTCCCGGATCCTCTCATCTACCTGAAGCGGAATATCCGCATGCCCTGTCACAATCCTGGCAGTCTCAATTGCTCTGCATAAGGGACTGGAAATGATCAGGTCAAAAGGAATCCTGCTCAGCTGCTTTGCTGTGATCTCTGCCAGCATTCTTCCCTTCTCATTTAAGGGAATGTCTACCATTCCCTGCATCCGCCGTTCGCGGTTCCAGTCAGTCTCTCCATGTCGTATAAAATAAAGTCTCATGCAGCTCTTTCATCCCCTATA
>CAMMZE010000137.1 GCA_946529195.1 uncultured Lachnospiraceae bacterium | reverse complement strand
GATCTGCTGGCCGAAGCCATGTGGCGCATGGAGCAGGCCGGACTGGATATTGTGGGACATGTCCATGATGAGGTAATTTTGGAGGTTCCGAAAGGCACAATAACAGTGGAGGATGTTTGCTCTATCATGAATCAGAACCCGGTATGGGCAAACGGACTTGTTCTTTCCAGTGCTGGTTACCGTGGGGATTACTACTTCAAGGATTAAGCCCTGCCGATGCAACATAGATTTTCATGAGCAGCTACTGATATTTCGTGCCCTGAAAAATCTTATAAGTGGAGGAACATTAGAATAGGAGGCCGTCATGGGTAGAAAGAAGAAAGAAAAAGTCGGAAGCTTTGACCGGATTGGCGAAGAAGTCAATCTGGAAAAGTGCCCGGAGTGTGTGGAGCATCCGGACTGTTTTGCCTGGATGGAAGGAAGATGCACAGCCCTGAAGGAAAGCGGAGGTCGGGGCTGTGTTTTTTATTGCCCTGCTGAAAAGGCAATCGCAGAGGCACGGGTGTGTTTCAGAAAGCTGATGGAGCAGCACCGGACAGATTTGATTCAGAAATACTTCAAGTCATTATCCGCGCTTGGTCTGCTGGATGAAGAAATCGATGCGGTGTGCCGGGCGGTGGATCAGCTGTCGGATCAGATGCCGGAGCAATCCGTCGATCTGGCGGGAGATGCACAGTGCGATGCAGGTGGAGAGGAGGGCACAGATGGAGCAGATGATAGGTGCCGTGATCCCGTGGGGTATTAACGGCACAGCACGGGATGATCCCTATATGGATCTTGCATCCGCTGTTGTTGCGCAGGCAGCAAAGGACTATATCAAAATCTTAAGGAAGCTGTGGAAGAAGGACATAACGGTCCAGGCGAGGAGAGGGTTGTTCCTTGGAAAACTGGACCTGGAGAGCTTCTTCCATTCTGCATGGTATGAGATGCTGACGGATTTGGATCCGGATTTCTTGCTCTCAAAATGTAACAGTACAGCCTTGGAGCAGGAAAAGGAATTCAGGCGAAAACAGGCAGAAAAGCGGAGCAGAAGGCTTGTCGATAAACAGAAGAATACAACTACTGAGCAGGAGGAAAAAGTACATGAAACAGGGCAGAGCATTACCTGAGGTGCTGAAAGAGCTGCAGCATCAGAACAATATGAAACAGGATTTCATCGGTCCGGCGCAGGCGTTCATGTTAGAGCCTGATGGCCGGACTTTTCGTATTCGGCATCAGAACACAGGGGCAGAGGAGACCTTCGGGACGACGGACCTCTTTCACAGACAGGTTGGCAGTACGCTTGGCATCCCGGCAAAATACTATGACCTGATGCGACAGCAGAAACCGGAGCTCCTGGCGGAGAACGTGAATAGCTGGTTTGCGGACCGGGAGCAGTCGTACATGATTCGCAGCATGGATTATGGTTCCGGCAGAGTTGCCAGGGCACTGCTGTCCGACCGGTATCGCCGGATTGATAACCTGGAGGTAGCGGCAGCTGTGCTTCCTCTATTCGCGGGCAAGGAAGAGATGGAAGTGGTCTCGACAGAGGTCAGCCCCAACCGGCTGTATCTGAAGATCGTCAATAAGCGTCTGGAGATGGAAGTTGTTCCCGGCGACTATGTACAGGCTGGTGTGGTGATTTCCAATTCTGAGGTTGGCCTTGGCGCTGTATCGGTCCAGCCGCTGGTTTATCGTCTGGTCTGTACCAACGGTATGGTGGTGAACGACTTCGGAGAACGCCGTGCTCATGTCGGCCGGGCGGTGAAAGCCCTGGAGGACAGTTTTCAGCTGTACTCGGATGAAACCATGGAGGCGGAGGATAAAGCCTTTATGCTAAAACTTCGGGATACAACGCTGGCTGCACTTGAGGAGGCGAGGTTTGCACAGATCGTCGGACGGCTTCAGGAAAGCACGCAGGCAAGGATCACAGGCAGGGTGCAGGATGTGATCGAACTGACGGGTAAAGCTTATGACCTGAATCAACCGGAACAGGATAGTATCCTGAACTACCTGATACAGGGCGGCGATTTGTCCCTTTATGGCTTATCCAATGCCATCACGCGTGCCAGCCAGGATGTAGATTCCTACGACCGGGCAACAACGCTCGAGGGCATCGGCTGGCAGGTGGCAACCATGCCGGAGACCCAGTGGAAGGAGATCAACAGCCATGTGTCATGAGCATCATTACCCAAGAGGGTATCGTGATGATGAGGAATTATATGTCTACGATCAGTGCTGTGATAACTGCTGCAATGCCCATTGCCCCATGGAATATCCAATGTCGTTAGAGGAGTATCTCGAAGAATGCGGCTGTGCGCCGGACGGCTATGATCCGGAAGAGGAAGCTTTGAAAATGGCTGAGGTTACAGAGCGCCGGAAGGAAGACGCAATCCTCAAAGAGGATGAGCCGACCTGGTGTATCTACTGGAAAGGACGGAGAGACTGCAGGTGAGGGAATATGTCATAGAAAACGAGTTTGTCAAAGCCGTTCGGGCAGCGGGCGGCGTGGCATACAAGCTGACCAGCCAGACCGCCAACGGGCTGCCGGATCGCCTGGTTCTGTTCTTCCCGGCAAAGACTATCTTTGTGGAGCTGAAAGCGCCGGGAAAAATGCTGAGGCCGCTGCAGCGAAAGCGCCGGTATCAGCTCATGAAACTGGGTTTCCCGGTGTTGTGTATCGATCGACTTTCACAGATAAAACCAGCGATCAAGGCGATTTTGGATTGGATACCCGGCACCCCTTTTCCGGAGGGAATCGGTGCCAGAATACCGGAGCTGGAGATTGCGCAGCTACCATCAGACCAGGGAAGCCTCACCGACCTGAATGATTATGGAGATACCCTGGAAGCAGAAGACCCGTCAGAGCTGGCGGGCTTTTTTCATTTAGAGGAGGGAGGTGATGCCCTATGAAGTTCGTGCCGCATGAGTATCAGCAGTATTGTATCGATTATATTCGAGATCACAAAGTATCTGCGCTATTCCTGGACATGGGCTTGGGTTAGGCAAAACAGCCATCACACTGACAGCTCTCCGCGAGCTGATGCTGGACGACGTATCTGTATCCAAAGTCCTGGTGATTGCACCTCTGCGTGTCGCCCGTGATACCTGGCCTGCAGAAGTAGATAAATGGGATCACCTTGTAGATCTCGATGTCTCGGTCATCGTGGGAACCGTGAAAGAGCGGACGGCAGCCATCAATCGCAGTGCAATGATCTATGTGGTTAACCGCGAAAACGTGAAATGGCTGATTGAGTACTATGAGAAGAATGGGCTGCGATGGGACTTCGATTGCATCGTAATTGATGAGCTGAGCAGCTTCAAGAACTATCAGTCACAGAGGTTTAAATGGCTGCGGAAGGTGCGACCTTTTGTGAAACGCTGGATTGGACTCACCGGCACACCGACATCCAATGGCCTCATGGATCTGTGGGCAGAGATCGGTATCCTGGACGGCGGGGAGAGGCTGGGCCGCTTCATCGGTCGGTATCGGGACGCTTATTTTAAAGCAGGTTCCATGAACCCAGCAACAGGCGTGGTCTTTTCCTACGTTCCTCGCCCCGGCGCTGAAGAACAGATCTATGAAAAGATCGCGGACATGACGATCTCTATGAAGGCGCTGGATTATCTGGATATGCCGGAGTGCATCTATGTAAACCATGAGGTGGAGATGTCAGAGCCGGAGCGAAAACTGTACGACCAGCTCAAGCAGGATCTGATTATCCCTCTGGAGGATGGAGATATCGACGCTGCCAATGCTGCGTCCTTGTCAAATAAACTCCTGCAGATGAGCAATGGCGCGGTGTATGACGAAAACGCTGAAACACGGGTCATTCACAGCCGGAAGCTGGAAATGCTGGAGGACTTGATCGAAGCAGCCAATGGGCAGTCGGTACTCATTGCCTACTGGTTCAAGCATGACCGGCAGCGCATTTTGGAGCATCTGACTGCCTGCGGGTACAGTCCACGGGATATTCGTGAGTCTGCGGATATTACAGACTGGAACGCAGGAAAGATCCCGGTTGCTTTGATTCACCCGGCATCGGCCGGTCATGGCCTGAATATCCAAGCAGGCGGTCATATCCTGATCTGGTTTGGACTCACATGGAGCCTGGAGTTGTACCAGCAGACGAATGCACGCCTCTGGCGGCAGGGACAGAAGCAGACCGTTACGGTGCATCATATCGTGACAAAGAATACCGTGGATGAGGATGTGCTGGCAGCCCTGGCATCAAAGGATGTCACGCAGGAGAAACTGATCGCCGCTGTAAAGGCGCGGCTGTGAGCAGGATATGGATACACGCAATAATGATAAGTTACAGCAGAACATGGGACCGGGGATTGCCTTTAAGCACCTCGGTCTTATTTTTTGCCCATTCGGAGGTGATTCTATTGGGTCGTAAAAACAAACGAAAGAAAAAGGAATA
>CAMMZE010000136.1 GCA_946529195.1 uncultured Lachnospiraceae bacterium | reverse complement strand
TAGTACAATTTTACAGCATATGCTTTTTGCGGTCAATCATTTTCATGATTTTCACGGTATCTCTTACTGCAGATTCTATTGTTTCACCTGTTTGCTGTGCTCGGCTGCCCAGTCCATAACCATCTCACGTATCACCATGCGCTCTACATAAGCCCGGTTCGGTGCATCCTCCACAAGTTCATCCACACTGTCAAAGCCAAGCGTCTCTGCCATCTCTTCCAGGCCGGCCTGTACCGCCTCATCCGAAGTATCGATGCCGACTGTTTCTGCGATCAGTCTGGCAGCCAGGTTTTCTTTTACATTGGACTCTGCCGCTTCCTGTGCCTGCTGTTCAAAGGATTCCTGGCTGACTTCCAGCTTGTCCTTCAGGAATTCCTCAAACTCCATTTCATAAAACTCAGCGCCTTCACGGAAGTAATTATAATAAGAATCTTTCTCTTCCTGTATCTGATCTTCCGGATATTCCAGTACCTCAGTAGTTTCCATGATCGAATCCCATACTTTGCTGCGGATTTCATTGATCATGGAATCCTTATTATTCTGCTCCAGAACTTCCCTGACTTCCTCACGGTATTCCTCAACTGTCTTCGATTTCTGGGATACTTTCTGCACAAAATCATCAGTCAGGTCAGGTGTTTCCACTTCCTGCACTTTCGAAATCTTCATATCAAAAACAGCTGTCTTTCCGGCCAGGGCGGCAACAGCGTAATCACCGGAATAGGTGTGCTCCAGTGTATAGGAGTCTCCTGCCTTTTTACCGATGATGCTGGTGTCAAAACCGGTAAACATGGCATTGTCACCAATGATCAGCTTATAATCGCTGGCACCGGCGCCTTCCACTTCCTCACCGTCGACACTGACAGTATAGTCCAGGGTGATCGCATCGCCTTCCTGAGCAGGACGATCTACATCTGTAAACTCTGAAAAACCTTCCAGAATAACTCTTATATTATTATCGACGGCTGTGTCGGTGATCTCAGGAAGCCCCTCAACTTTTGCTACCTCTATATTCTTATACTTTCCGATTTTCACATACTCATTTGATATGGATTCCGGAAGCGCCGCTATCGCAGGGTCCTCCGTCTGTGCCTGTGTCTCAGCAGCCTTTTCTTCTGTCTGGGCACTTTCTGCACTTGTCTCTGTCTTTGCGGCTCCCCCGCAGGCAGCAAGTCCTGCAGAAATGACCAGAATGATGGCAGCTGCGCACACCCGTCCTTTCAAAATGAATTTTTTCACATCAACCATCTCCTTATTATTCTGATATATTCGGTGAAAATTCTCTTATCTCAAATGATCTGCGTACTGCTGTTCTTGCTTCCCACATATCGGTAAAAATCTGATCTCGCATCATCTGGACAAGGATATTGCCAATGGCAGTTCCTTCAGCGGGACCGCAAAGACAGGTCCTTCCGGCAGCTTTTGCCGTTAGCCTGTTCAGATAATCTGCATGGGATCCGCCGCCTACGATGTGGATCTTCTGAAACTTCCTGCCGGTAATCTCTTCCAGTTCGGCAAGCGTTCTGCCATAGCAGTCGGCAAGACTTCTGTAAATCACGGCAGCAATCTGGCCTAATGTCTCCGGGACCTCCTGTCCGCTTTCACGGCAGGCATCTTTTACTGCCAGGGTCATACTGTCAGGCGCCAGAAAACGGTCATCATTGACGTCTACTCTGGACGGAAAATCCCTGCATTCCTGCGCCATACGGCAAATCTGATCAAAGCTGTGGGCATCCTCAAACTCATGCCTGACTGACTGGATCATCCAGAGTCCCATGATGTTCTTGATCAGCCGGAAGCGATACGCATAACCGCCTTCATTTGTCAGATTTGCTTCCTGGGCGCGACTGCTGCAGATTGCCTGCTCCAGTTCTGTTCCCATAAGAGACCAGGTGCCGGAACTGATATAGAGAAAATCTTCTTTCCCGGCAGGTACTGCCAGAACCGCCGAAGCGGTGTCATGGCTGGCTGTCTGGATCACAGTCAGATCAAATCCTGTTTTCTGAGCAATCTCCGGAAGCAGGCGGCCTACCGTCGTATCGGCTGTCGTAATCGGTCCGAACATGGATTCTTTATAGCCCAGCATGCGGATCAGATCGCGGTCCCAGTCCTTTGTGTCCGGACTGACCAGACCGGTTGTCGTCGCATTTGTATACTCGGTCTTCATGACACCGGTCAGCTTAAAGTTCAGATAATCCGGCATCAGCAGCAGATGCTGCGCTTTTTCCATCAGCTCAGGCTCTTTTTCTTTCAGGGCCATCAGCTGGAAAATCGTGTTGAAAAGCTGATGCTGAATACCGGTTCTGGCATAGAGCCTGCTGCGCGGGATTATATCATAGACCTTCCGGTCCATGCCGGCCATCCGGCTGTCACGATACCCATAGGCCGGACCGACCTCTTTTCCTTCTCCGTCGAGCAGAACATAATCTACGCCCCAGGTATCTATCGCCATGGTCACGGGTATCTTTCCAAGGTCTTTGCAAACCAGGAGACCATTTACAATCTCCTGAAAGAGCCGTTCTGTATCCCAGCAGAGATGGCCATTTTTTCTGACC
The DNA here is from genome assembly GCA_946529195.1 of uncultured Lachnospiraceae bacterium. The sequence goes on along the minus strand of CAMMZE010000136.1, from coordinate 1,882 downwards.
ATTCCATTTTCAAACCGGTAGATTTCCTCCAGAATGATCCGTTCGTCTTCATAATGGGCCAGCATGTGCCGGCCGCTGGAGGCGCCGATATCTACAGCCAGATAGTAGTTCATTTCTCTTCTCCGAAAAATATCTGACAAGCGTCCAGTTTTCCGCGGAACAAGGCAGCGGTATCCCTAACATCTTTTGCCCAGTCAGGGCTGTCTGTATACCAGAACTCTGTGACAAATCTGCGGATTCCCAAATCCCAGGCTTTGGCAATTCCGTCTTCAAAATTCACATGCCCGGTACCATATGGAATCTCTCTGAACTTGCCCGGAACTGTCTCCTTGAGATGAAGCGCAAAGGTATGGCCTCTTCCAAGTTCCAGGTCCTCATAAATGTCATTTTTGTAAGTAAAGGCTGCATTGGTCAGGTTTCCCAGATCCGGATAAACGCCCAGATAAGGAGAACCTACAAGGGTCACATACTTCATAGCCTTTTCGCAGGTGTTCATGAATTCGTTTTCCATGGTCTCAAATCCCAGAAGCACGCCGGCTTTTGCTGCCAGATCCACTGCCTTGCAGAGATTCTCCATGAAATATTTTTTGGAATCCTGCGTAGATTCCTCATAATAAACATCATAGCCTGCCAGCTGGATCATACGGATGCCCAGATCATCAGAAAAGGCAATGGCTTTCTCCATGATTTCCAGACTTTTTCTGCGCACTTCCGGATCAGAGGCGCCAAAGGGATATTTGCGGTGACCGGACAGGCACATGGTGCGGACCGGAAGTCCGGTCCTGCGCATCAGAGATATAAAATCATTTCTTTCCTGCGCGGTCCAGTCCAGACGGGAAAGCTTTGCATCTGTCTCATCGATACTGATTTCGATCCAGTCATATCCGGCATCTCTTGCCGTGACCATCTTCTCTTCCCAGCCAACATCAGCAGGCATTGCCTTCTCATATAAACCCAATTTATATTCGCTCATTACTGTATCCTTTTCTAGTTCTGTCCGTAATAGGCATTTGCGCCATGTTTGCGGTAGTAATGCTTGTCCTGATATCTCTGCGGCGCACGTCCGGCGTGAGGATTTATCTGTTCGGTATGAGCAGCCATCTTTGCTACCTCTTCCAGTACAACCGCATTGTGGACTGCTTCGGCTGCATCCTTGCCCCAGGTGAAGGGGCCATGGTTCTTGCAGAGTACAGCAGGTACGGACAAATAATCGATTCCTCTGTTTTTAAACTCTTCTACGATCAGAACGCCTGTGTTCTTTTCATAGGCCTCATCCAGCTCTTCCTGCGTCAGGTTGCGGCAGCAGGGAACATCGCCATAAATATAGTCTGCATGCGTAGTACCGTAGCAGGGGATGTCTCTTCCCGCCTGTGCCCATGATGCAGCCCAGACAGAATGTGTGTGGACAACCCCGCCGATTTCGGGAAAAGCATTGTAAAGGACCAGATGCGTGGGGGTATCGGAAGAAGGCTTATACTTTCCTTCCACTTTATTGCCCGCCAGGTCCATCACGACCATATCATCCGGCGTCAGCTTATTATAGTCAACACCGCTTGGCTTGATCACAAAGAGTCCTGCCTCGCGGTCAATCCCGCTGACATTGCCCCATGTAAAGGTGACCAGGCCATATTCCGGCAGCATCATATTTGCTTTATAAACTTGTTCTTTTAATGCTTCCAGCATAGTATCTCTCCTTACTTGCAAACTATCATTATTTCGCAGCTGCTTAAATCAGATCCAGCTGCTGCATGGCTTTGAATAGGCCGTCACGGCTGATATCATCTGTGACAAGATCTGCCTTTTCCTTCACAGAATCAATCGCATTTCCCATAGCGACGCTGCAGGCAGAAAACTCCATCATCTCCAGATCATTGGGTCCGTC
>CAMMZE010000135.1 GCA_946529195.1 uncultured Lachnospiraceae bacterium | reverse complement strand
ATTTTAAATGTAGAAAAAGCCAGCATCGACAAGATCCTGGCCAATGCCGAGATCAAATCCATGATCAATGCCTTCGGCTGCGGTTTTTCCGAGGGTTACGGCAATGATTTTGACATCAGCAAACTGCGCTATGACAAGATCGTCATCATGGCCGATGCCGATGTGGACGGAGCCCATATCTGCACCCTGCTGCTGACACTCTTCTACCGTTTTATGCCGGAGCTGATCTACGAGGGCCATGTCTATATTGCCATGCCGCCCCTCTACAAGGCTATGCCGGCCAAGGGCAAGGAAGAGTATCTCTATGATGACGCCGCCCTTGCCAGATACCGCAAGACACATAAAGGCAAGTTCACCCTGCAGCGCTACAAAGGTCTGGGTGAAATGGACGCCGCCCAGCTCTGGGAGACGACCCTCAACCCGCAGACCCGTCTTCTGCGCAAGGTCGAGATTGATGACGCCCGCGTGGCTTCTGAGATCACCGGCCTTCTCATGGGACCGGAAGTTCCCCCGCGCAGAGAGTTTGTATACCGACACGCCAACGACGCAGATCTTGATATTTAGGAGGAGTCCGTGTGAAAGAAAAGACTGAAGAAAGAATCATACGCTCGGATTTTTCCGAGATCATGCAGAAGTCCTATGTGGATTACGCCATGAGCGTCATCGTTTCCAGAGCGCTCCCCGATATCCGCGACGGACTCAAGCCGGTACAGCGGCGTACCCTCTACGATATGCATGAGCTTGCCATCCATTATGACAAGCCCTACCGTAAGAGCGCCCGTATCGTCGGTGACACCATGGGTAAATACCACCCCCACGGCGACAGTTCTATTTATGAGTCCCTGGTGGTAATGACCCAGGATTTCAAAAAAGGCCTGCCCCTGGTAGACGGGCACGGCAACTTCGGCTCCATTGAGGGAGACGGGGCCGCTGCCATGCGTTATACGGAAGCCCGCCTGCAGAGAGTGACCCAGGAAGAGTTTCTGGCCGATTTGGATAAAGATGTGGTCGATTTTGTTCCCAATTTCGATGAGACTGAAAAAGAGCCTTCCGTTCTTCCCGTCCGCCTGCCCAATTTCCTGATCAACGGTTCCGAGGGCATCGCGGTCGGCATGGTCACCAGCACGCCCCCTCATAATCTGGGCGAGGTGGTCGATGCAGTCAAGGCCTATATGAAAGATGACTCCCTGACCTCTACCCAGCTTATGAAGTATGTGCAGGGTCCGGATTTTCCGACCGGAGGCATCGTTACCAATAAAGACGACCTGGCTGCCATCTATGAGACCGGAAGCGGCAGGATCCGCATCCGCGGCCGCGTGGAAATCGAGAAACTGAAGGGCGGCCGCCAGCAGCTGGTCGTAACAGAGATTCCTTATACCATGATCGGGGCCGGCATCGGCAAGTTCCTGAGTGATGTATATGCTCTGGTTGAGACTAAGAAGACGACGGATATCACCGACATTTCCAACCAGTCCTCCAAGGATGGGATCCGCATCGTCATCGAGCTCCGCAAAAATGCAGATACCGATAACCTTCTTGCCCTTCTTTACAAGAAGACCCGCCTGGAGGATACCTTCAGCGTCAATATGCTGGCCATCGCCAACGGCAGACCGGAGACCCTCAGTCTCAGGGAGTCGATTGAGCAGTTCCTGGACTTCCAGTTTGAGATCTGCACCCGCAAATACCAGACCCTTCTGCGCAAGGAGCAGGAGAAAGCCGAGATCCAGGAAGGCCTCATGCGGGCTGTGGATATCATCGACCTGATCATTGAGATCCTGCGCGGCAGTAAAAATGTCAAGCAGGCCCGCGCCTGTCTGACCTCCGGTATCACAGAGGGGATCAACTTCAAGACCAAAAAGTCCGAGCGTGACGCCAAGAAACTTAATTTTACCGAGGCGCAGGCGACTGCCATCCTGGAGATGCGTCTCTACCGCCTGATCGGTCTGGAGCTGACTGCCCTGATCGAGGAGCACGAGAAGACCCTCAAAAACATTGCGGAATATCAGGATATCCTGGAAAACCATGACAGCATGTCCCGGGTCATCATCCGCGAGCTGGATCATATCAAAAAGACCTATGCCCGCCCCCGCCGTACGACGATTGAGAACGCTGCGGCTGTGGTATATGAAGAGAAGAAACCGGAAGCCATGGAAGTTGTCCTTCTGATCGACCGCTTCGGCTATGCCCGCACGATCGACACGGCAACCTTCGAGCGTAACAAGGATGCAGCCCTTGCTGAAAACCGTTATATCATCAACTGCATGAATGACGGCAGAGTCTGCATCTTCACCGATGCAGGCCACCTGCATTTCGCAAAAATGGCTGATATCCCCTTCGGAAAATTCCGTGACAAGGCAGTACCTCTGGATAATTTCACCGGCTACGACAGCACCCAGGAAAATATCATCCAGATCTGCAGCCTGGAAAGCATTCTGGAGAGCAAGCTTGTCTTCGTGACAGAAAGCGGTCTGGTCAAGCTGGTTTCCGGCAAGGAATTCGAATCCACCAGACGCACGATCGCAGCAAGCAAACTGGCCGAGGATGACAAACTCATCGCAGTTTTCGATGCCTCCTCCTACAATCAGCTTGTTCTGCAGTCTGAGAACGGACAGTTCATCCGCTTCGCTCTCTCGGAGATTTCGGAGATGAAGAAAACAGCAGCCGGCGTACGCGGCATCAACCTTTCCGCCGGCGACAAGCTCACAGCGGCATACCCGCTCAGCTCTTCCGTTCCCTGCACCATCAGCTACAAGGACAAAGAGCTCCTCTTAAACCGCATCAAACTCAGCGGAAGAGGCGGCAAAGGAACCAAAGTGAGAGTATAAAAGGAGACAGGGGACGGTTCTGTGTCTCCCTCCCTGCCATGACGCAAATACCACCACAGATGCTTTATTGGGCATCATGTGGTGGTATTTTTCTTTGCCTTGATAATAATCTATGCCAGATTCTTTGGTGTCAGTATTACTGTACTTCCTTCCCTGCCCGGCAGCCACTCTTCCAGCAAAATCTCACTTCCGCTGCTCCTTACTGCCTCAGCTTTAAGCGCCGCAAAGGGATCTACCGTGCTGATTTCATCATACCCATAGCTGTCCCCTGAAAAATGCATGGGAATCACCACTTTCGGATTGACTTCTTTCAGAATCTGCGCAGCTTCTGCTGCATCCACGGTATAGTAGCCGCCGACCGGAATCATAGCCAGATCAGCACCGCTTACCTGCTCTGCCTGCTCCCGGGTAAGCTGGCAGCCGATATCACCGAAATGAACGATCTTGTATCCTCCCCATTCCAGCACAAAAATCTTATTCTTTCCGCGAAGCGAACCTTCCTTGTCATCATGAAAACTGTCTATCGCCGTCACTTTGATCATGTCAGCTGCTTTTCCGGTAATCTCCACATTTCCTGCCGCATTGTGATCCCCGTGGCCATGGCTGCAAAGAACCATGTCGGCCGTCTCTTTTACCGGCAAAAGGCCCGGCACACTCCCGTCGCTGTAAGGGTCGATCACCACACTGCTTCCTTCATGTTCCAGCTTAAAGCAAGCGTGTCCAATCCATGTAATCTTCATCAATGCACCTCCTTTTCCTACCCGTCTGTCATTATCATGTTCAGTATAACACACTTTTCCCTTCTTATGTTTTTTTGATTGAGAATATTACTATCCTGTGATAAGATTTAGTTAAATAACAGCTATAGATTGCAATTTTCTGAAAATACCAGCAACCGCATCCCTTGCGGCCGCTTTTCTAAAGGAGGGATTTCCTGATGAGTGATATCATGAAAAGCATTCCGTTTCCCCAGCTGCTGACCTGGATCCGCGAAGAATACCGGGATAAAGGCAGTGTATTTGGGGTTCACACACCTTTTACCGCCCAGGAAGAAAAGGCGCTGACCCTTTTTGACCGGAAGCTGGAAGTACCGCTTGGCCCGGCTGCCGGCCCCAACAGCCAGCTGGCCCAGAATATCGCTGCCGCCTATTTTGCCGGTGCAAGATTTTTCGAGCTCAAGACTGTGCAGATCATGGATGGCGCAGAGCTGTCAGCCTGTGTCAACAAACCCTGTATCAAAGCCGATGATGAAGGGTACAACTGCGAGTGGTCCACTGAGCTGACCGTACCGCAGGCTCAGGAGGAATATATCAAGGCCTGGTTCCTTCTTTCTTTCATGGCAAAAGAATATGGACTGGGCGGCATGGACGGCTTCCAGTTCAACCTCAGTGTCGGCTACGACCTGGCCGGCATCCAGTCGGAAAAGATCAATCATTTTATCGACAGCATGATGGATGCCTCTGCGGATCCGACCTTTATGGCCTGCCGCCAGTATCTGATCGACCATGTCAATGAGTTTGAAAATGTTACCCTGGAGGATATCGAGTCCATCTCTCCTCTAATCGCCAATTCCGCGACCATTTCCACCCTGCACGGCTGCCCGCCCCAGGAGATTGAGAGCATCGCCCG
>CAMMZE010000134.1 GCA_946529195.1 uncultured Lachnospiraceae bacterium | reverse complement strand
CCACGCGAAGAGCGGAGGCGGTCAGATGCTGATCTGCGTCGGCGGCAGGGGTTACTATCAGGAATGGGGTAAGGCCCCTGTAGAAATGACGCCCGGCACCGTGATCAATATTCCTGCAAATGTGAAGCACTGGCATGGCGCAGCACCGGATTCCTGGTTTTCTCATCTTGCGATCGAAGTGGCCGGGGAAGAAAGCGGTACAGAGTGGCTGGAAGCCGTTGCGGATGAAGACTACAATAAGTTGACATAATACGATGCAGGGAGGCGGCGCATCGATGTCCAGAGCGATACAGAACAGTGTGATCAAAAGGATTGTGGATGCGGCCATGGCCCTCCTGCTCCTTTGTCTCATGGCCTATCAGGTCACAGGGGAAGTTCTTCATGAATGGATCGGCATAGGCATGACGGTACTTGTGATCATCCATCAGATCCTGAACCGGAAGTGGTACGGAGCGCTGTTGAGGGGAAAGTACAACCTGTACCGCAGTGTCACGACCATTCTGAATATTCTGCTTCTTGCGAGCTTTGCCCTTACTGCTTTCTGCGGCATGTCTATGAGCGGCCATGCCGTGCCGTTCCTTTATGGCATGGCTCCTGTTTCTTTTGTCCGCAGAATGCATCTTTCCATGTCCCACTGGGCTTTTGTGCTGATGGGGCTTCATCTTGGTATGCATATCCCTGTAGTGACAGCAGGTCTGAAGCCGGATAAAAGGACAAAAACAATACTTATCTGCATCTTCACCTGTGTCGGTGGTATTGGTCTTTGGCTGTTTCTTCGGAACAGAATGCCGGATTATCTGTTTTTCCGTGTGCCTTTTGCCTTCCTGGACTATGACAAAGCCGGATGGCAGGTATTTCTGGAAAATCTGCTGATGCTGTCATTCTGGGCCTATATCGGAAACTGGGCAGCACGTCTTTGCAGGCATGCGGGGAAGGCTGGAAAAGGTATGACAAAATAGAACTGAATAACTTTTACGCCCTGAGATTTGCCGGCAGGCATTTCTCGGGGTTTTTCTTTGCCCCATCGGCAGAAACAGACGACAGCAGTTGAATATATGACGATATGATTTTCGGATGGTTTGAACGCTGCCTGCAGTCGGAGGACGGAAATATACGGAAGGAAGCCGCAGAATCTCTTTTCTATGCGTATCTGCATAAGGAGGAATACGAGAAGGCACGGTCTTACCTGTCCTATCTTGCTGCGGACAGCCCGGAGCGAAAACGTAAAGAAGCAGTCATTTTCAGCAGAACCGGGAAAAAAGAGGAGGCCTTCAGGGCTTACGAGGAGCTGCTCTTTACCAATTATCAGTTCATTAGCCAGGTGCTGAATGACCTCCGGATACTGTACATGGAGAAAGGGAACCGCGAGATGGCATGGAAGCTGGTGGATGTCCAGAATCAGGCAGCCAAAGTCTGATTGAGGGAATGGGTGATGAATCCTGTGACTTCATGCTGGGAAATAAGTTCTGGGAAGATACATTGGCCGGATCTGTGTTATAATTTATTCTGTAAAAAATGATTCTCTGCAGGAACAGGGGGATGATGATGAACGAAAAACGAGAAGTGTTTATCAGTTACCACACTTCAAGCGCTATTGACATTGTAAAAAAACTTGTGGCTGCGCTGGAAGGCGCCGGTATTTCCTGTTGGTATGCGCCACGCGATTGCGAAGAGGATTTTGCGGAATCCATTGTGCGGGCCATCCGTGGATGCAGGGTGTTCCTTTTTGTCCTGAACAGGCAGTCCGGGAATTCGGAGCATTGTAAGAATGAAGTCAGTCAGGCTTTCAGCCGTTACAGTGCTCATGACAGGATCTCCTTCCTGCCATATATGGTGGAAAGCTGCAGGCTCAGTGACGGTCTGAGTTACTATATGAACCGGTTCCACATCATGGACGGCGGCACGCCTCCGGAAGATCTCAAGATCACCGAGCTGATCGGACGGGTAAAGACGATCCTTTCCAAGGAAGATTTCCGGGAGGCGGAGGTTGAGATTGCTGTGGCACCCGGTGAAATGGACCGAAGAAGCTGCAGGATCCTTTCGGCCATGCAGTATCCTGATACCGGATTTGTAGGAAGAGACCGGGAGATAACGGAAATATCCGAACAGCTGGCACAGACGGACAACAAGGTTATACTGGTCGGTATGGGCGGCATGGGAAAGAGCGAGATCGCCAAAATGTATATCAAGCGCCATGCGCAGGATTTTGATGTCGTACGCTGGGTGCCGTTTGAGGAAAGTCTGATCAGGACCATTGCCAGTGATACAGCCCTTCCGATCGAAGGCATTTCGCGGGACGACTGGAAATCTGACAGCGATGAAGATTATGCGGCAAGAAAGCTTCATATTCTGGAAACCATAGCAGACCGCAGAGTGCTGCTGATCATTGATAACTATGATGTGCAGGGTGACCAATGGTTTGCCAGACTCTGTGAAGGCAGGTTTGCTCTGATCTTTACGACACGGTATCATCAGAGGGGCAGCGGGATACGCGAGATCGAGATCCTTCCGATGACGGATGAAAATGAGCTGCTGGACCTGTTCCGGGCTGAATATAAAAGGTCGATCACCCCTGAGGAGGAGCAGGCTGTCAGGGAGATCATTTCCTTCCTTGAAGGGCATACGCTCAGCATCCGTCTCATTGCCTCCGCCATGCAGGCGAGGCGGATTAAACCTGATAAAATGCTGGATATGCTCCGGGCGGACAACGCTGCCCTGAAGGACAACGGTAAGCTTGCGGATCTGATCTACGGACGTCTGAAAAGTGTCTTTTCACTTTCTGCACTGTCGGACGAGGAGCTTTTTGTGATGAAAAACCTGTCTCTGATCCCTATGTCGGGGATAGAGGTAGAGACCTTCAGTGAATGGTGCGGCGCGGACTTTGATGAGATCGATGCGCTGATCGATAAAAACTGGCTTGTACATGATCCGGTTGCCGATAAGATCCACCTGCATCCCCTGGTCACAGATCTGATGCTTGAAGAACTGGAGAAGGATCCGGATGCCTGCATCAGTCTTCTGGAACATATGACAGAGGCCTTTCGCAACACATTCCGCCGCAGTTATGCGGAAAGACAGCAGAAGGTGGACTTTCTCAATACGGTTTGCGCCAGATTGCCCGAGACGCATCCTCTTTATGAGAAGATGCTGCTCATCAAGGCCGATGCTGTGATGAACAATGAGGGTTTCAAGGCTGTGATCGATATATATCGTAAGCTGTGGGACAGCAGACCTGAGAACATCGATCTGGCGGAAATCTGCGGAAAATATGCGCACGCCCTCGAACTTAGCGGGGATTTACAGGGAACATATGATATCGCTTCGCAAGGCTGGGAAATGATAAAGGACATCCCTATGGAATCCATGACGAATCATCACGGCTACTGGTGCGGACAGATCACCAGGCGGCTTCTGTGTGCTGCCAGAGAGATGGGAGACTATGAGGCAGCGGTTCAGTGGGGAAAAACTGCCCTTGAATTTGCCGGGCGTTTTTATACGACGACTCTGGAGGAGAGCCGGGGATGGGCGCTCTGGCATAATGCCAGAACCTATTACCTGCGAAGTGAAGCTGGTGATCTGGAAAAGAGTGAAGAAATGATACGAGAGGCGGATCGTCTGTTTGAAAAGGACAATGACGAATGGTCCAGATCATTTTGCTTCGGGCAGCTCGGCCTGATCCTGATGAAACAGGGAAAATTTCAGGACGCCCTTGACAATATTCAAATGTACATGGATATCCTTCTGCCGAGACTCGGCAGCGACCATTATGACATCGCGCAGGGATATGAGTGGTACGCGGAAGTGTATACGGCAATGGGAGATACGGCTCAGGCGGCAGACAGTTATCAGAAAGCCATCGAGATCTATCATAAAAACGGTGCCGGGGCCCGTCAGAAAGAGGCTCAGGAAAAGCTTGATGCCTTGGGGTTACGATCGTAGTTTTCCGGCCCCGGTAATCTGTCTTTAAAGCTTTAGAAACACTACAGATGGATATTCAACCAAGAGTAAGGCTATGGAGATAAAGATTTATGAACTCAAATTTATCAAATATTAAAAGATACAACGCGTTCACATCAGATCTTATGCAAAGCTATATCAAAAGCAGAAAAGGAAAGAATTTCTGAATCTATCCGCCCTGAGTTTATAGAAAAAGTGCGTAAAGACTATGCCGGAGAATTATTTGCTTCAGAGGCTATTGTTTCCGCTGTCAACAAGTGGGTCAGGAAAGCGACCAATGGAATGATCGATCAGATAGCAGATGATTCAATGAAAGACATGCTCGCCTGCCTGTTGAATGCTGTTTCCTTTGAGGCTAAATGGCTGGAAGGATACGAATCTGACTGACCTGTATCAAAGTCGGACAAATCAATATGATTTGAACGTGTCCATGCCGGAATTTGAAAAGTAAGCTGGCGCATTCTCGTGACGTTAGTCGTGAGTCAGCCAGCAAAGGAAATATTAAGAGGCGAGTAAAAACGAACAC
>CAMMZE010000133.1 GCA_946529195.1 uncultured Lachnospiraceae bacterium | reverse complement strand
CCGGTTATGGCAGGATCGTGGCACTTACGAAATCTTACAATGATGACGGATATGATGTGATGCTGCTGGATTCGGGCGGAAGCCTGGGGGGCAGCAGCAGTGTCGAACTGAGCAGCGGAGAAAACATGCTTCGCCTCATGAATGCGTCCGGATATCAGGCCATGACGCCCGGCAGTCTGGATTTTGTTTACGGGATCGACCAGCTCAAAGCACTGCGGGCACAGGCAGAATTTCCTTTTCTGGTGTGTAATCTGAAGAATGCAGATGGCTCCAATGTTTTTGAAGATTATAAAGTGATGAATATCAACGGGGTCAGGATCGGTATTACCGGCGTGACCGACGGTATGAATACAGAACTGGCTTCCAGGGCCGGACTGGTCTATGAGGATCCTGTCGTGTCTGTCAGGGATGCGGTTTCGGCAATGGGCGGCCGTGTGGATGCCTTTATCGTGATCGCTTCTGTCAGTGACAGTGAGACGATTGCGCAGATCGCCCAGATTGACGATGTGAATTTGGTGATCACTTCGGCAGGAGACGAGAAAAGCCTGGAAGGAATCACCGGCGGGGCTGTTCTGGTGTCTCCGGCATCAGGAGGAGAGACCATCGGCGTAGTGACCATGAACATTCACAGAAATGAGGTTTCTTTTGAAAATGAAGAAATCGGAGAGAATGTTTACGCAGAGCTGACAGATTCTCCGGAGGTCTCTGAGGAGGCAGCAGCGGTAGAAGAAGAGCTCAGACTGCGCGCGGATGTTTCCTTTGCGCTGAGTGATCAGTATATTTCCAGAAATAAAACGGATGCAAAAGACGATGACTCTGACGATGAGGAAGAGGAAGATCCTCTGCGGACTTCTGCCGTGGGGCAGCTGACTGCGGATGCCATGCTGCGGGAGGGCAGCACCTGGTCTGCAGACGCTGCTCTGATCCGTTCTTCCGAGATCCAGGGAGAGCTGACCGGAAGCAAAATGAAGGTATCAGATATCTTTTCCCTGTATGATGACGACCTTTATCTGGTGATCTGCAAGATGACAGGCGGAGAACTCCGTGCCATTCTGGAAGCATGTGTGGAAAAGGGACTGGAAGATCCGGAAGAGATGCTGCAGGCTTCCGGGATCAGCTGTCAGATCAATGAAGACAGAGAGATGGGCAGCTGTGTCTCTGATATTATTATTTCCAGCAGCAAGATCGATGACGCAGGCATTTATTATGTGGCTATGACCAGCCGTATGGCAGAAGAGTTTGGCTACGGCCCTCACAGCAGCGGTTTCTGCGCGGCAGGAAGAAGCATTGCCGGCATTGTCAGCGATTATATAGCAGGGGACAAATAAAGGGCGGCCCATATGCATGGAAAGTTTTCTCTTGTTTATAAAAGGGATATGGTGTACAATAAATTAGATTATGCATAGTGGATAATATCGCATTTTTATAGATTTGGAGGAATGATTATGAGTTTTCTGCAGGCGATCCTGATGGGATTGCTTCAGGGCATTACAGAGTTTCTGCCTGTCAGCAGTTCCGGACATCTTGCAATCTTCAAGTATATTTTCCATGTGAATACAGAGACAGGACTTCTTTTTGATACACTCCTGCATCTGGCGACACTGATCGCAGTCTGTGTCGTTTACTGGAAGACAGTCAGGAAGCTGGTCGTTGCTGCAGTGCAGCTGGTCATAGCTGTTTTCTCTAATTTCAGAACCTGGATCGCAAACCGGTCTGCGGCAGAGAAGATTCCCTACCAGAGACTGATCGATGACGCTTATAAGAAGTTTGTTATCCTGATCCTGATTACGACCATACCGACAGGTATTATCGGCCTGATTCTGCGTCCCATGATCGAGAGAGCCTCCCAGTCTCTTCTGGTACCCGGCATCTGCCTGGTGATCACGGCGATCATTTTGCTGATCTCTGATAACGGGGGCAGCGGAAAGAAAAAGATCAAGAGGGCCAAGTACAGTGACGCTGCATTGATCGGAGCAGCACAGGGCATTGCCACACTTCCCGGCATTTCCCGTTCCGGAACGACAATCGCAGCTTGTATGCTTCTGGGATTCGACAGAGCCTTTGCCGTACAGTATTCTTTCCTGGCATCGATTCCGGCTATCCTGGGCGCCAACCTTCTGGAACTGAAGGATCTGGATCTGTCCATGGTAACAGGAAGCATGATCGGTTCCTATATCGTGGGAATGATCGTGGCAGGTGTGGTTGGATATGTCTGCATCAAGGCGATGATCATGATCGTTAAGAGCAAGAAGTTATCTTATTTCGCTTATTACTGTGCAATCGTTGGTATTCTCTGCATCGCATTTTATTTCATCAGAGGATGACCGGAGAAAAGCAGTCACACAGACTATTATGCGGCTGTTGCGCCCAGACAGTACGGCAAAGTCCGGATTCTCTGACGCGGCAGCCCTATTTTTACTTACATGACAAGGAGTGATCAGATGGCCTCAAAAAGCACCCGCAGCAGCGGGAAGGCAGCCGGAAAGAAGACGACTGCTTCTTCCAGTAAGAAGAAGACGACATCTTCCGGTAAAAAAACATCAGCAAATACAAGACGGAATACAACATCAGCGAAGCAGACGGCAAGAAGAAAGACTTCTTCCGGCAAAGCCAGCACTAGCAGAAAGACCGGATCCGCTAAGAAGGGACGTGAGCCGGTAAGCGATGAGATTGTACTGACCATCGTTCTGTTTGTTTCGGCAGCTCTGCTTCTGAGCCTGTTCGGACTGGGCGGACGCGTCGGCGATCTGGCTGCCCGCTTCCTGTTCGGACTTTTCGGACAGCTGACATATATCATGCCCTTTGTTTTGTTTATCGGCGTGGCATTTCATATTTCCAACCGGGGAAATGATCTGGCGCACCTGAAAATAGGCGCTTTTCTGGTATTCCTCTTTTCCATCATGACGATCATTGCGATCGTGAGTCAGGATACCAGCCCGGTCAGCAATCTGAAAGATGCCTACAGTGTGTCGGCATCTACCCATAAAGGCGGCGGTCTGACAGGATGTCTGATCGGTCTGCCCTTATACCGCTATTTCGGAAAGATTGTATCGATTCTGATTATGACCTGCCTGATTCTGGTAAGTGCAGTCCTGGTAACAGGAAAAGGTGTATTCATCCGTCTTGGCAGGGATCTGGGCAGATTTGGCGACTGGTCCAAGGTCAAGGCGCGCGATCTTGCTGACGAGAGAGCTGAGAGAAGGCTGGAGCGTCAGCAGGAGAAGGAGCAGCAGCGCCTGGAAGAAGAGGAAGAGATGCGCCGTCTGGAGCAGGAACAGGAGATGCAGCGGCAGGAAGAAGAGAGCTTTGTCGTGATGCATGAAGAGGAGGAAGCTCAGGAGGTAAGTGAAAAGAAGCCTGCGGCCACTGCTCCTTCCGTGACCATCGCTCCCAAAAAGGAAACCAAAGAAGAAAAGAAAGAAATTGACAGGGATCCTGCGGCAGACAGTGAACAAAGACCCAGACTGCCCAGATTCCTGCAGGGTCTGGATGATGAGGAAGAGGAAGAGACAGCCGCAGCAGCAAAGCTGCCTGTTCCGGATAAGAATCCGGCAGCCGGAATCATTGTTCCCGAGTTTTTGAAGGGCGGCAAGTTCACACACAGCAGCGCACAGACATTTGGCGCCCAGCAGAAGACTCCTGTAAATACCATCACTCCCGAACCTGAACCGGAAGAGGAAACAGAGCGTCCTACTGCCGATGAGATCGAGCAGGCACTGAATCTGCATTTTGCTGACGTGATGAGCGGAGAGAGCAAGGCGGATACTACCGGGAAGGAAGCAGAAGAAGAGCAGGACGATTCCTATCAGGAAACAGAGCTTCCTGCGGAGGCAGATGATGAGCCTGCCCAGGAAGAAGAAAAGCCTGTCAGACAGCGCCAGGTCAAGCAGACTCCCGGAAAGATCAATATGACACCGGAGGAGGCAGCGGCGGCAGAGAAGGAAATCTCTGATGAGATTGCCAAAAAGACGGTGGTCAAGTATGCATTTCCGCCTCTGGACCTGCTGGATAAAGGTACGGGCGCCGGAAAGAGTGACAGGGCTCTCCTGCGGGATACCGCTCTGAAGCTGCAGAGCACATTTGACAGCTTTGGCGTTGGCGTTACGGTGACCGATGCGACCAGAGGTCCCTCTGTCACCCGGTATGAAGTCACTCCTGATACCGGTGTCAAGGTAAGCAGGATCGTGAGCCTGGAAAATGACCTCATGCTCAATCTGGCAGCGACAGCCATTCGTATAGAGGCGCCGATTCCCGGCAAAGCGGCCGTCGGCATCGAAGTACCCAATGAAGAGAAAGACATGGTACGGCTCAGTGAAGTCCTCAGCTCTGAGAA
This sequence comes from uncultured Lachnospiraceae bacterium, assembly GCA_946529195.1. The sequence goes on along the minus strand of CAMMZE010000133.1, from coordinate 171 downwards.
GGCTTCCGCTATGAAATCCAAGATTGGTTTTGCAGTCGGCAAGGATATCGCCGGACAGAGCATTTTCGGTGATATCGAGAAGATGCCCCATGTCCTGATCGCCGGTGCGACCGGTTCCGGTAAATCGGTCTGCATCAATACGATCGTCATGAGCATTTTATACCGGGCAGA
>CAMMZE010000132.1 GCA_946529195.1 uncultured Lachnospiraceae bacterium | reverse complement strand
GTCTTGCTCTCTGCGAACTCGATGTCCTCGAGAACAACATCTGTCGTAAAGACGGTCTTGCCGTCTCTGTCGGTATATCTGCCGGTGCTGATACGTCCTGATACAACGACCTTAACACCTTTTCTCAGATACTTCTCCGCAAACTCTGCCTGGCGTCCGAATGCCACACAGCTGATAAAATCAGCGTCCGGCTCGCCGTCACGCTTGAATCTGCGGTCCACCGCGATTGTCATCCTGGCAACTGCTGTCTGCTTCTCATTCTGTGAGTAGCGGACATTGGGGTCTCTGGTCAACCTTCCCATTAATAATACTTTATTCATGCAGACAACTCCCTTTTCTTTTAAGAAAAAATTAAAAGTTTAAGCGTCCTGTCTTACACATAAGTATCTGAGCACGTTGTCCATAATACGCATACGGCCTTCCAGCTCATTAGGACAGCTGGAATCAGCTTCAAAGGTAATGAAATAGTAGTAGCCCTCTTTCATCTTCTGGATCTCATAGGCCAGTCTCTTGCTGCCCCACTCGTCAACACCTGCAACGGTGCCGCCGAAACGCTCAATGAGTCCTTTGATGTTCTCGATTGTAGCTGCTCTTGTCTCATCATCTGCCTGCGTCGTAAGAACGACTGCGAGTTCATACTTGCTCATGCCTGTTGCACCTCCCTTTGGACTTAATGGCTTCCTGCACATTTACAGGAAACAAGGAAATATATAGTGACATATCACAGGGATTTATTTTATCACAGATCTTTTATTCTAGCAAGCGTTTCTTTGCTTTTTTTGAAGCGCAACATATCCCTACCAGAAAGTGCTCCTTCATGGTAAACTATATATAAGAATACCATGAAGGGAGGTCTGTTTTATGAATATTTTTGACATCATCGGCCCCGTAATGATCGGTCCGTCCAGTTCCCACACAGCAGGTGCTGTACGTCTGGGACGCGTGGTCAGCAAGCTGGCAGACAACCGTCCGATTCAGCGGGTGGAGATCGCTTTATCCGGCTCCTTTGCACAGACCTACAAGGGACACGGAACAGACCTTGCTCTGCTGGCCGGAATCCTGGGCTATCACAGCTGGGCTCCGGAGATTCGCGATGCATTCCGGATCGCGCAGGAAAAGGGTCTGGAGTATGTATTTCTGAAAGAAAATATCAAAGGCGCCCATCCCAACACGGCACGCATCCACTATTTTCTGGAGGATGGCAGTGAAGGCGTGATGCAGGGGGCCAGCGTAGGCGGCGGCAACATTCTGGTCAATCAGATCGACGGGATGGATGTGGAATTCACCGGGCAGAGCGATACCATTCTGGTCATGCACCAGGATAAGCCCGGCGTCATCGCGGCGGTGACGCAGCTGATGCACTTTGAATATGCCGACCTGAATATTTCCAGCTTTCATCTGTCCCGCCAGAATAAGGGCGGCGATGCCATCATGACCATCGAGATTGACGGTCAGCCCCCTGAGGAACTGATCGGCTCGCTCAGAAAGATTCCTTTTGTCTCAAATGCCATTCTGGTGAGAAGGCTCTGATGGAGGTGCTGTGTTTATGCTAAAATATGATTCTATAGAGAAACTGGTCCTCGAAGCTGAAGAAAAAGGCGTCACGATCAGCCGGCTTGTGCTGGAAGATCAGGCACAGGCCATGGAAATTACGCCTGAAAAGCTTTATGAAGAGATGAAAGAGCGTTTTGCGATCATGAAAGAATCCGTTCAGGAGGGGTTGAAAAAAGACCAGCGCTCCAAGTCCGGTCTGACCGGAGGCGAGGGATATCAGATGATGCGCTACGCCCGGGAGAACGGCGGATTGTCCGGAGCCCTGATGACAAAGGCCATCGCGAGGGCTCTTGCCGTGGCCGGATGCAATGCCTCCATGGGCAGGATCGTAGCCGCGCCGACAGCCGGCAGCTGCGGGATCCTTCCGGGCTGTCTGGTCTCTCTGGCCGAAGACCGCGGTTTTTCCGAAGAAGATATCATACTGTCTATGTTCACTGCCGGTGCCTTCGGCATGGTCATTGCCGGACGGGCCAGTATTTCCGGTGCCCAGGGCGGCTGTCAGGCTGAGTGCGGCAGCGCCGCTGCCATGGCCGCGGCAGCTGTGACAGAAGTGATGGGCGGCTCTCCCTCCCAGTGTGCAGACGCCATCGCCATCGCCATCGCCAATCAGCTGGGCCTGGTCTGCGATCCTGTCGCCGGCCTGGTAGAGATTCCCTGCATCAAGCGCAATGTTTCCGGCCTCATGATTGCCTTTTCCAGCGCAGATCTGGCCCTGGCAGGCATCGGATCCAAGATCCCGGCAGATGAGTGTCTGGACGCCATGCATCAGGTAGGAGAATCTCTTCCTTCCGCCTTGAAAGAAACTGCAAAAGGCGGGCTTGCATCCACTCCGACAGGAATACGCCTGCAAAAAGAAGTATTCGGTGAATAGAGGGAGGGAGACAGGGGACGGTTCTCTGTCTCCCTTTACAGAAGCTGTTTCCCTTCTCTGTATAATTCTCTGATCATTTTCTCCGCCTGTTTTCTGCGGAGCATGACCTGATGGCCGCAGCCCATGCATTCCAGCCTGCAGTCTGCGCCGGCACGGATTACCTTCCATGAATCGCTGCCGCAAGGGTGTTTCTTTTTCAGCCGAAGTTCATCACCTGCTAGTATTTCCATCATTTTTTCCTTTCTGCCCTGAAGGCGGATGGCAGAGCCAGGGCTCTAAGCCCCGGACATTCCTATTGACATAATATCAGACAAAAACATTTACTTAAAGGAGGTACCCGCATGCCGGATCCTGCAAATATCAAACTCATCATCTGCGATATGGACGGAACCCTTTTAGACAGTCAAAGCAGACTGCCTGAGGACTTCTTTTCCGTCTTTTCCCGGCTGAAAGCGCAGGGGATCCGTTTTGCAGCGGCCAGCGGCCGCTCTGTACCCACTCTCTTTTCCCTCTTTGGTCAGGCTGCAGAGGATATGATCCTGATCGCCGAAAATGGCTGCTGTGTCACGGACGGCCCCCGTCCTCTTCAGATTTCATCCCTGTCCCCGGATCAGCTGGCCCAGTTCCATGAAGCTGCAGGCCGTCTTTCCGATATCTATGAAGTCTATTCCGGTCCCTCTCATGCCTATATCTTCGACAGCATTCCCGATGAGGCCCGGTCTTACATTCATTTGTTTTTTGAGTCCGTTGTCTCCATCCATGACCTGGCTCAGATACCGGAAGAAATCTGTGAGCTGACCATATATGACGCAGTCGACGCGGAAACCTGGTCCGCCCCCCATTTTTCAAAGGCCCTGCCGGACTATAAAGTCATGGCCGGCGCTAAGACCTGGACCAATATCTGCCTGCCCGATGCCAATAAGGGAAGCGGCGTGCGCTGCGCCCAGGAGTATCTGGGCATCGGACCGGACCAGACCATGATTTTTGGCGATTATCTCAATGACGCAGACATGATGCCCTGCGCTTATTTCAGCTACGCCATGGCCAATGCCCATCCGGACCTGAAAAAGATCTGCCGCTTTGAGACCCTCTCCAATGACCAGGACGGGGTTATGCGGGTCATCCGTCAGCTGCTTGCATAGACTATAATACAAAGCGCTCGATGGCAAGCGCTACTCCGTACTCATCATTTGACGCAGAGACATAATCCGCCGCTGCCAGAACCTTTTCATCGGCATTTTTCATAGCCACGCCAAGTCCGGCGGCTTCGATCATCGAAGCATCATTATTGCTGTCTCCGCAGGCCATCACCTGCTCCATATCGATCCCAAGCGCTTTGGCAAGAGCCGTAAGCGCTTTTCCTTTTGTCGCTTCTTGCTGAGAGATTTCCATATTAAAAGGACTTCCAGAGACAATGCTGAGTCCAACTTCATCTCCCATCAGCTCATAGGCTCTGGCCCTGAGCTCCATATCCTCAAAAGAGACCGTTACCTTTTCAATATCCTGCAGTTTTCCTGACCGCACCAGGCCGGCAAGATCCTTCACCGGTCTGCGGTTGCTGATGTAATACTCTATAAACCACTGGGGGAAGCTGTTCTTTTCCAGCACGATTTTTCTGTAATTTTCCTCATCACAGACAGCTCCGCCATCATAATAGATATCGCCTAACACACCAATGGTCATCAGCCGGTCCAGAATAGCCGCAGCCCGCTGCGGCTTGATAAAGGCACCGTAAATCAGTCTGCCGGATGCAAGTTCGATGGCGCTGCCCCCGTTCGAAGCAATCATATAATGCATACCGGGAAGTTCCCGGATAAAAGGCATCACGCCGTTCCTGGACCGTCCGGAAGAAAGCACAACCTCGACCCCTTTGTCCACAGCAGCCCGGATGGCTGCTTTTGTACGATTCGCAATGACTTTCTCAGATGTCAGCGTTGTTCCGTCCAGATCCAGTGCGATCAGTCTGATTTCCCGATTCATGAAAGCAAATCCTTTCTGTCAGATAATATTTACAAAAAAGACTCCGGAACTAATCGATCCGAAGTCTTAAGAAGAGGCGCGAACCGGATTTGAACCGGTGCATACTGGTGTTGCAGACCATTGCCTT
>CAMMZE010000131.1 GCA_946529195.1 uncultured Lachnospiraceae bacterium | reverse complement strand
GGATCTTCCGCATCCATTTCAGACCCCAACACGGTTCTGAACACCATCGTAGCAGAGACTCTTCGTCAGGCAGCTGATATTCTGGAGAAGGCAGATGATTTTGACGCTGCCCTGCAGGATCTCATGAAAGAATGGGTATCCGCTCATATGAAGATCATCTTCAACGGAGACGGTTATTCCGATGAATGGATTGAAGAAGCTGCCAGACGCGGTCTTCCTAATATTGACAATACCGTAGATGCATTTGCTGTCCTTGGCGATCCCAGGTTTGTGGAGCTTTTCGAGCGGCACAATGTTTTATCTCAGACAGAGATCACGGCCCGCGAAGAGGTGGGATATGAAAACTATTCCAAGGCCATCAATATTGAATCCCGCACCATGATCGATATGGTCAAGAAGCAGATCCTTCCTGCTGTAGTCCGTTATACCAAAGAGATTGCGGAAGACATCGGCGCTCTCCGGGCAATCGGAGCAGACGCTTCTGTGCAGGAATCTCTCTTAAACCATATTACTCAGGAGCTGGGAGCACTGACCAGGAATGTCAAAGAACTGGAAGCAGCGACAGACCAGGCGGTCAAGGTAATCGGCAGCAAAGAACAGGCCATCGCCTTCCGGGACAATGTTTTCTCCCGCTTTGCAGATGTGAGAAAGCCGGCGGATGAACTGGAAAATCTGGTTTCCCAGGAAGCATGGCCCTTCCCCACTTATTCAGAATTGCTTTTTAATGTATAAGGCATCAAACCTTGTTTTAACAGTCAGAATATGGTAAAATATTCTGACTGTTTTTTTATATGGAGGAAGAACAGATGGCGGAATATACACCTATGATGCAGCAATATCTGGCTACAAAAGAGAAATATAAGGACTGTATCCTTTTTTACAGGCTCGGAGACTTCTACGAGATGTTTTTTGATGACGCCAAGATTGTATCCAAGGAGCTGGAACTCACCCTGACAGGCAAAAACTGCGGGATGGAAGAGAGGGCTCCCATGTGCGGCGTTCCTTACCATGCGGCAGATATCTACCTGAACCGCCTGGTCGCAAAAGGCTATAAGGTAGCGATCTGTGAGCAGCTGGAGGATCCGGCGACTGCAAAAGGACTGGTAAAACGTGATGTTATCCGCATCGTGACGCCAGGTACCAATGTCAGCCAGGAGGGACTTGATGAGAGCAAAAACAACTATCTGATGTGCGTTCTCTATCTGTCCGGTATATTCGGTGTTTCCATCACAGATGTATCTACAGGAGATTTCTATGTGACAGAAGTCAGCTCCCGCAAAGAGCTTTATGATGAAATTTTCCGTTTTACACCGTCTGAGATCCTCTGCAACGATACCTTTGACATGAGCGGAGCAGATCTTTCCCGTTTCCGCCGTGATTTCAATACGGTGATCACCGTCCTGGAGGACTGGTATCTGGACGAGACAGTCAGCAACAGAAAGATCACAGAGCATTTCCATACAGCCTCTCTGCAGGGACTGGGCCTGGACAGCTTTCCTTCGGGAACCGCTGCCGCGGGAGCTCTGCTTTTATATCTTTACGAAACACAGAAAAATTCACTTTCCAATATCACCAGGATCCAGCCCTTTAAGAGCGGCGGATACATGATTATCGACAACGCGACCCGCAGGAATCTGGAGCTTGTGGAGACTCTGCGTGAGAAACAGAAAAAAGGGTCTCTCCTCTGGGTTCTGGATAAGACCAGGACCGCAATGGGCGCCAGGCTTCTGCGCAGCTGGATCGAGCAGCCTCTGATTGAGAAGAAGAGGATTGTTGCAAGACAAGACGCCATTGAAGAACTGTGCAGCGACATGATCACACGGGAGGAAATCCGTGAATATCTGAATGCGGTATACGATCTGGAAAGACTGACGACAAGAATCACTTACCAGAGCGCAAATCCCAGAGATCTGATTGCCTTTAAGACATCTGTCTCCATGCTGGGACCGGTCCGCAAGCTGCTGGAAGGTGCCAAGAGCAGTCTTTTAAAAGAAATCTATACAGATCTGGATCCTCTGGAAGATCTGCAGGAGCTGATCGAAACCAGAATTGTAGATGACCCGCCCATTCAGATCAGAGAAGGCGGGATCATCCGTACCGGCTGCAATGAAGACGTCGACCGCTTCCGCGAAGCGCAGACAAGCGGCAAGACCTGGCTGGCGCAGCTGGAGGCCGAAGAGAAGGAAGCCACCGGCATCAAGAACCTTCGGATCCGCTACAACAAAGTATTTGGCTATTATCTGGAAGTCACCAATTCCTTTAAGGATCTGGTGCCTGAGGACTGGATCCGCAAGCAGACTCTGACAGGAGCAGAGCGTTATATCACGCCAAGGCTCAAAGAGCTAGAGGATATGATCCTTGGCGCCCAGGACAGATTATCAGCACTGGAATACAATATTTTCTGCGAGACCAGAGACCGGATCGGGGAAGAGGTCGTCCGCATTCAGAAAACAGCCAAAGCTGTAGCCCGCCTGGATGTACTGGCCAGTCTTTCCTTTGTGGCCCAGCGGAATAATTACTGCAGACCCGCTATTAATACCAAAGGCGTGATCAACATTAAAAATGGCCGTCATCCGGTCGTTGAGCTGATGAACAGCAGCGGTCTCTTTGTAGAAAATGATACTTATCTGGATAATAAACAGCATAAGATTTCCATCATCACAGGACCCAATATGGCGGGTAAATCCACCTATATGAGGCAGAGTGCCCTGATCGTCCTGATGGCCCAGATCGGCAGTTTCGTCCCGGCCTCCGAGGCGGATATCGGTCTGGTGGACCGTATCTTTACCAGGGTAGGCGCATCGGATGATCTGGCCAGTGGCCAGAGTACCTTTATGGTGGAAATGACCGAAGTGGCAAATATCCTCCGCAATGCGACCAGCAAGAGCCTGCTGATCCTGGATGAAATCGGACGCGGCACAAGTACATTTGACGGACTGAGCATTGCCTGGGCTGTTGTGGAGCACATCAGCAATCCCAAACTGCTTGGCGCCAAGACCCTGTTTGCCACCCATTACCATGAACTGACCGAGCTGGAAGGCAAGATCAGCAATGTCAACAATTACTGCATCGCGGTTAAGGAGCAGGGGGATGATATCATTTTCCTGCGTAAGATCGTACCCGGCGGTGCTGACAAGAGCTACGGCATACAGGTAGCCCGTCTGGCCGGCGTTCCCGATACCGTTATTGCCCGCGCCAAAGATATTGCCGGCTGGCTTGCCAACAAAGATATTACAGAAAATATCAGAAATCTGAAGGTGCCGGCAGGAGATACAGAGGCAGAGGGCGCAAAGCCATCCCAGCCGACACAGATGACCCTCTTTGATCTCTTCCCGCCGGAAGATGAGATTGTCAGCAGGATCCGTGAAATGGACCTTGGCAATATGACGCCGATCAATGCCCTCACGGCCCTGGATGAACTGCAGAGAATGATCAAAGCAAGAGATATGAAAGGACATCAGTCTTGAGAACTATCAATCTGTTAGACAGTGAAACCATCAATAAAATTGCAGCCGGTGAAGTCGTTGAAAGACCTTCTTCTGTTGTAAAAGAGCTGGTGGAAAACGCCATCGATGCCAAGGCAGGCGCGGTTACCATTGAGATCCGTGACGGCGGTATCGGTATGATCCGTGTCACAGATAATGGCGTGGGAATAGACGCAGAGGATATTGAGACAGCATTTGCCAGACACGCAACCAGCAAGATCAAGAGTGCAGAAGACCTGCTTACCATAGGATCTCTGGGATTCCGCGGAGAAGCTCTCTCCAGTATCGCCGCTGTCAGCCAGATCGAAATGATCACCAAAACGCGGCAGCAGCTGACCGGAATCCGCTATCTGGCAGACGGCGGACAGACCATTTCCAAAGAGGAGATCGGCTGCCCTGACGGAACGACTATTATCGTCCGCAATCTCTTTTACAATACTCCTGCCAGGCGCAAATTCCTGAAATCCGCCCAGACCGAGGCCGGATATACAGCGGAACTTGTCAGCAGGCTTGCCCTTTCCCACCCGGAAGTATCCTTCCAGTATATTCAGAACGGGCAGGTCCGCCTGCACACGTCCGGCAACGGGAATCTGAAAGATATCATCTACAATGTATTCGGCAGAGATGTCACAGCACACCTGCTGCCCATTGATGTAGAGACAGAAGATCTGCACCTGACCGGTTTTATCGGAAAGCCCATCCTTTCCAGGGGCAACCGGGCCTGGGAGAACTATTATATCAATGATCGCTATATTAAAAGCGTAACCGTGACAAAGGCAATCGAAGACGCCTATAAGACCTTTGTCATGATCCATAAATTTCCATTTACGGCATTCCATATTTCTCTGGACCCGCAGCTGGTTGATGTCAATGTGCATCCGCGCAAGATGGAACTGCGTTTCAACAAAAATGAAGCCATCTACCAGCAGATCTACCATGCGATCCGGACAGTACTGGAACAGAAAGAACTGACGCCATCGGCCTTCCTGAGCAGTGATAAGAAAAAGGAAGCCCCTGCGGAAAAAGGCCCAGAACCCTTCGAACTTGCCAGACTGGCTTCTTATGGACAGAAAAATATAAATTCTGTACATGACAGACAGGCGCCTTATCACAGCAGCAATGCTGCCGCTGCCCGCAGCGCATCCTCCGCACCGGTCAGCCCGCGTCCTGCACAGACATCCTCCTATGCGAAAGCGGAGATTCCTGTGC
>CAMMZE010000130.1 GCA_946529195.1 uncultured Lachnospiraceae bacterium | reverse complement strand
GGCTACAGCAGTATTGGTATCGATCACATAACCGGTCTTTTCATAGAGGCGGTGAATGGCAGAAGCGGTATCCTCTTCTGTCGCATAATTTCCATAGAAAGCATCCAGCTGCTCTCTCATCTCTTCTGTAATTGTATACTTACCGGTTTTTGCCAGAGATTCCATCAGCTGACTGTCATTTTCTGCGCTGCAGCCGCCGATCTGGTAGATCAGGCGCTCCAGGTTGCTGGAAATCAGAATATCCATGGACGGGGAAGAAGTTACATAAAAGTCTCTGTTTCTGTCGTAAGTACCGGTAGAGAAAAAGTCATAGAGAACCTTGTTCTTGTTGGATGCGCAGATCAGCTTTGCAACAGGCAGGCCGATTCTCTTGGCATAATAAGCTGCCAGGATATTTCCGAAATTGCCTGTAGGCACATCGATATTAACCGGCTCTCCTGCTTCGATCTCCCCGTTTTTCACCAGCTGGGCATAAGCGAATACATAGTAGACAATCTGAGGCACCAGTCTGCCGATATTGATCGAATTAGCAGATGAAAACTGGAATCCGGCCTCATCCAGCTCCTTTTTCAGCTCTGCGTCAGAGAACATCTGCTTGACACTTGTCTGGGCATCATCAAAATTACCATGAATGCCCACTACAAAAGTATTGTCGCCCTTCTGGGTCACCATCTGTCTCTCCTGAACAGGGCTGACCCCGTCCTTAGGATAAAAAACAGCGATCCTGGTTCCGGGAACATCTGCAAATCCGGCAAGGGCTGCCTTTCCGGTATCACCGGAGGTAGCAGTCAGAATCACGATCTCATTTTTGATCTGGTTCTTGCGGGCTGCCGTTGTCATCAAGAAGGGTAAAATAGAAAGAGCCATATCCTTGAAGGCAATTGTCTTTCCATGGAAAAGCTCAATAAAATATGCCTCATCTGCTTTGACCAGCGGTACGATTACATCCGTATCAAACTTCTCATCATACGCACTATCGATACAGTACTTCAGCTCTTCTTCTGTATAGTCTGTGAGAAAAAGCTTCATAACCTCATAGGCGGTCTGCTTGTAATCCATCTGAGCCAGTTCTTCGATGCTTACGTCCAGAACCGGAAATGTCTCGGGAACAAAGAGTCCGCCGTCGCAGGCAAGTCCCTGAAGAATGGCGGATGATGCGGTTACATGATCTGCATGACCTCTTGTGCTTTTATAATAAAGTTCCATGAAGAGCCTCCTTTTATGCAATTCTGATTCATTTTACGACGCAATTATAGCATAAGCCGCGTGGGCGGGCAATACTCAACTTCTTGTGGAACAGTCTGCCTTTGCATGTTACAATAGGGCTGATTGATGATCAGGGAGGTACTTACTGCATGATGAATAAAAATAAACGAGGAATCACGATATTCGGTCTGCTTCTGGGGATATTGCTCTTTCTGCTGGCAGTCTCTGTCTCTGTTACTGCTGTTCTCCATTGCCGGGCCATCTACTATGCGGATATCTCACTTCTGCATATTCCGGAGACATCCGGTTATTCGGAGGAACTGATCCGCAGAAACTATGATGTCCTGATTGATTATAATACCATCGGCTATGAAAGAGAACTCTCCTTCCCGGACCTGGCCATGTCTGATTCCGGCAGGATCCATTTCGAAGAAGTCAAAAGAGTCTTTGATCTCTTCGCTTATATGGCCCTGATCCTGACTCCGGTCTGCGCCGCAGGCCTTGTGATCAGCCGCCGTCTCCGGTCGCGGATCTGCCTTCTGACAGGCGGAATCCTGGGACTTGCCGTTCCTGCTCTTCTGGGCCTTCTGACAGCAGTCAGCTGGGATACGGTCTTTGTCAGATTTCATCAGCTGGTTTTCCGCAATGACTTGTGGATCTTTGACTGGCGGACAGACCCTGTCATTCTGATCCTCCCGGATACCTTTTTCCTGCACTGTGCCATCCTGATCTTTGCACTGGTATTTCTGCTCAGTATTCTTATGCTGGTTTTGTATAAAATAACAGGCAAAAAGTGCATTTCCGGTTGAATTTTCAGAAAAGTCATGCTATAATTTCAGTGTAGTTTAATAAATCTTTTCACGGAAAGTAAGGTGATAACATGGCAGAAAGGAATATGATCATTACGATCGGCCGTGAGTACGGCAGCGGCGGACATGAGATCGGCGAAAAACTGGCAAAGGAACTGGGAATCAACTTTTATGACAACAAATTAGTAGAACTTGCCTCCGCACGGAGTGGTCTGGATGCGAATGCTGTCGCATATACTGATGAGAAAGCCCCCGGACTGTTCGTCAGCGGATATACACCGACTCTTTCCGATCAGCTCTTTTACGCGCAGAGCGATTTTATCCGTTCCCGCGTTGCAAACAAAGAATCGTTCGTTATCGTAGGACGCTGCTCCAACTCCGTTCTCTACGGATATGCGGATTCCCTCGATGTATTTATCTACGCGCCTTTAAATAAGCGTATACAGCGCGTGATCGATTTCCCTGAGTATCATACCAATCTCGCAGGCAAAGAGATGACAGCGGAAATGGCCCGCAAAGAAATCAAGCGCTGCGATAAGGCCCGTCTGACCTATTATCAGTACTACAGCGAGTTCCGCTGGGGACGCAAAGAGGGCTATGATCTCCTGATCGACAGCAGCCTTCTGGGCATCGACGGTACGGTAGAGATACTGGCACAGATCGCCAGAAAACAGTTTGCCTGATTTGCATTGAGTTTATAAAACAGCAAAAGGCTGCCCTGCACCGGGCAGCCTTCTTTTTTTGTACTTTTAATAGATCTTAAAGATCAGTCTGACGCTCATGATGACAAAACATACCAGGAAAATAACCAGCAGGGTCGTCCGCAGGGTCCGTTTCCCATAAAGGAGCTGGTCTCCCTCATTGGCGCTGTCCTTCTTCTGCAGGAATCGCAGGAGGGGGGTGAAATCAATGAATATGATCACCGCGCAAACCACGATGGAAAGTACCCAGAGAACCAATACCACAATTCCCTGAATATTATACTTAACTGCAAGTGAATGGACAGAGAGGATCTTATTGTAGCTGATGCAGCTGATGGTCTGTCCGTCTGTCTTCACTTCCTCGAAGGCAGTATTCTCACTGAAATTGGCCCTGTAGCGCAGGGGGAATGTCAGCTCATAATTGATTCCCTCTGTTACCTTGGAACCCTCCAGGAATTTGGAGAAATTGAGGGTGTCTTCCAGGGAGAAACGGATCTGCAGGGGATTGGTCCTGGGTTCTTCTCCTCCCGTCATGCGGGAATGCTGGGCCTGTCCTCCTGTCTCTTCTTCCGTGTCAATCTCTCCCAGCATTGCCCTTGTCATATCGGTAATCTGATCAACCGACTCGCCTTTCATGGTAATGCTTCGTTCCACGGAACTGATCAGGGAATTGCTCTCCTGTGACATCTGATCCGGCCAGTCCGCAATCACCGCGTCAAAGCGCTCTTTCATACGGTCTCCGATCACCGCATCGGCATCTGTAGCCAGCTTAAAGGTGATCGTGCGCTCGATCTGGTTTTCGCTGATCACATTGGTTTTGATATCCACAGAATTGATATCGACAACAAATCCCAGGGAAGCCTTGATCTCATCCGGCGCGGTAAGTGCCATGGTGATTTCACAGTAATTTTCACTGTAGGTCGCATCATAATCTTTCAGATATCCAAAAGCGCCGGTGCAGTTTTCTACAGTATAATTCGACGGAACTTTCAGGACATAGGTAATCGAGGAGTTCTTATTGGTAAAGTCCAGAAAATAGCTGCCATCGTAATAGAGGGTAACATTCTTGCTGCCGGCAAAATTCTCACTATCCTCTTCGCCGCTGTCCACCTGGAATACCGTATTATTGGTGCCAAGCGCCTTATTCATGGCAGTCGTGTAGGACTGCAGGTTTGCGCTGGTAAATTTCACTTTGTAGGTCCGGGCCGTATCTCCCTCAAATGAAAGGATGGTACCGTCTTTGGGGACGATTCCGTCCATCAGCTTTTCCAGCTTGTCGCCCAGAGCAGCGACGACCTTGTTGCTGACTACATAATCGACCTCCGCTTCCACCGACTCGTCTTCTCCGAGCGCCGCACAGATCCGGATGCTGTCAAAAGCATGGGAATCAATGGTGGAAACGTTGATCACATCAGCCCCGTTTAATTCAATCTCCTCCCCGTCAAAAATCAGGCGGGTCTGCCCCAGTTCAAAAACACTCTCCAGATCCATATCCGCATAAGCGGGATATTCTGCCGCGATGGCATCAGAAAGCCAGTAAAAAAGGGCCAGAGAATCAAAGTTCTCGCTGATGGTGTATCCGTTTTTCAGCGCAGATGCTGAATAATCAAAGGTAACTGTCGGTTTTACGGCATCCGGTGATTTGTTGCCGCTGCAGATGGCAGAGATTTCTTTCTGATACTCTCTGGCAGAGGCAAAGTCAATATGCATTTCGATCACAGCACTGCCGTCATCCTGGTCTGTTACCGTGCAGTACATATCACCGGGCGAATGGTCATCAATCACCTTTTTCAGCGTGCTGCTGTCCTTATCAAAGACCCTGTTAAAGACCACAGGCGGAATCTGAGCTGTCATCAGACGCTCTCCCTTAAAACTGTGGTCAACAGTAAGTACTGTGTCAATCTCCATGCTGCCAAGCTGTCCGCCGCACCCCGCAGCAAGCAGAAGCATCAAAAATGCTGTCAGAATCAGAAATCTTCTGATATATTTCATGCAGTCCGACTCCTTTTCAC
>CAMMZE010000129.1 GCA_946529195.1 uncultured Lachnospiraceae bacterium | reverse complement strand
TTCATGATATTATGACGGTCGGGACTAGGCGCAATCCCTGGATCCAGCTCGTTTTGTGCCCGGCTTCTGTCCAGGGAGAGGGTGCAGCCTCCACGATGATCCGGGCAGTCCGGGCTCTGGAAGCCTACGGGGTTGATGTCATCATCATCGGCAGAGGGGGCGGCTCCATAGAGGAACTCTGGGAGTTTAATGATGAGAGGCTGGCCAGAACCATTTACAACTGCTCTGTGCCGGTTATTTCGGCGGTAGGGCATGACAGTGATGTCACTATCATTGATTATGTGGCAGACCGGATTGCCTCTACTCCCTCAGCAGCAGCAGAACTGGCGATTCCGGACATGGTAAAGGTTGCAGCTTATATGGATCAGACAGCCAGCCGCCTGGACGGGGTCATGAAATCCTGTATTGAGAGATCGCAGGCACAGGCAGCGCATTATGCAGCCCAGCTGCGTCTGTTAAGTCCCGGCAGGGTACTGAAAGACCGCAAAGACTATCTGGAGACGATTCAGAAGAGGATGCAGGTGATGATGGATCACCGGCTGTCAGACGAGAAACAGAGTCTCCTGGAAATGGAAAGCAGTCTTGGACGGCTGATGCGCCAGAAGGTGGAAGACACAAAGAATAAAAACGCTATCTATGCGCAGAAACTGCACGGCTTGTCGCCGCTTCGCCAGCTTGAGCGGGGCTATGCCTACGTCAGTGACGAGGACGGGCACGGAGTGTCAGAGATTGCGCAGGCACCGGTGGGAAGCGACTTGCAGATCGAAGTGACCGACGGCCGGATCCGGGCAAGGGTCACGGAAGCGGTTCCAACGGTGCGGGAGAGCTATGGAGAATAATAAATATGGATGAGAATCAGAAGGAACTGAGTCTGGAAAAGGCTTTTACACAGCTGGATGAGATTGTGGCCAAGATGGAAAACCGCAGTCTGCCGCTGGAAGATGCATTTGAGTATTATCAGAAGGGCGTACAGCTTTTGAAACTCTGCAATGAAAAGATTTCCCGTGTGGAAAAGCAAATGATCGAGATTCAGGGAGAGCAGGAACATGATGTATTTTGATGCAGAACTTGAAAAAAGAGTCGCGGAAGCAGAAGAAATCATAAATAGATACCTTCCCAAGGAGGAGGGACTTCATAAAACGATTTTTCAGGCAATGAATTACAGTGTCAACGCCGGCGGCAAGAGAATCCGTCCCATTCTGATGATGGAGACTTACCGGACTATGGGCGGGACAGATATGGAACTGGTTGCCCCCTTTATGGCAGCAATCGAGATGATCCACACCTATTCCCTGATCCATGATGACCTGCCGGCACTGGACAATGACGATTACAGACGCGGAAAACCTACTTCCCATAAGATGTTTGGCGAGGCTATGGCTGTCCTTGCAGGAGATGCTCTGCAGAGTTACGCTTATGAACTGGCAGCTAAAAAGCTTTCCTCTGTGACCAACCAGGGTGATCCGGAAATGGTCCGCAGAGTGGTAAGAGCCATGAGGATTCTGACTGAGAAACCCGGCGTCAACGGAATGATCGGCGGTCAGACCGTTGATGTGGAAATGACCGGAAAACCTGTGGATGAGAAGGTTCTGCAGTTCATTTTTGAGCTGAAAACAGGCGCCATGATCGAAGCCTCCATGATGATCGGAGCCTGCCTTGCAGGGGCAGACCGGGATCAGATTCATGATGTGGAGCATGTAGCCTACTGTATCGGTATGGCTTTCCAGATCCGGGATGATATCCTGGATGTGATCAGCTCGCTCGATAAGCTGGGAAAAGACACCCAGAGTGATGCCAAAAATGAGAAGACGACCTGGGTAACCCTTTATGGCATGGATCAGGCAATGGAAGATGTGGACAAGTATTCCGAATTTGCCTTTTACGGACTGAAAAAACTCGGTGTGGAAGATGTGGAAGAGACATTCCTGTACGCACTGGTGAAATGGCTGATCGCCAGAGATCACTGATGCGATAAAAAGGCAGACGGCTAAGGAGGGGCAGCTATGGCTGGCTTACTTGACAGAATACAGAAAGCAAATGATATCAAAAAGATTGCGCCGGAGGATTATGACAAGCTTGCGGAAGAGATCCGCTCCTTTATCATTTCCTCGGTCAGTCAGACAGGCGGACACCTGGCTTCCAGCCTGGGAAGCGTAGAGCTGACGATGGCGCTGCATCTGAGTATGGAACTTCCCAGGGATAAGATTGTATGGGATGTGGGACACCAGTCTTATACGCATAAGATCCTGACCGGAAGAAAAAATGATTTTGACACCCTTCGCACGATGGGCGGAATCAGCGGATTTCCCCGCAGAAGCGAAAGCCCCAGTGACGCGTTTGGTACCGGACACAGTTCCACTTCCATTTCAGCTGCTCTGGGACTGGCAGCGGCCAGAGACCGGAGAAAAGGGGACTGGATGGTGACTGCGGTCATTGGTGACGGCGCCATGACAGGGGGAATGGCCTATGAGGCGCTCAATAATGTCTCCAGGCTGAATCATAATCTGATGATCGTACTCAACGATAATAATATGTCTATTTCCGAGAATGTGGGCGGCTTGTCCGGGCACCTCTCGGTTCTGCGCGTGCAGAAACCCTATATAGAGCTGAAAAAAGAGGTAGAGCGTACCCTCCGTCAGATCCCCCGTGTCGGAAATGGCATGGCCAGACAGGTGAAGCGGTCTAAGGACCAGCTGCGCAACCTGGTCATGAAGGACAGCTTTTTTGAAGAGCTTGGCATCAAATATATCGGTCCGGTTGACGGACATGATATTCCTATGATGGTTCAGATCTTCCGGGCAGTCAGGGCCATGAATGAGCCTGTTCTGGTGCATGTGGTGACAAAGAAAGGGCGCGGATACAGACCGGCGGAGAAGAATCCTTCTGTTTTTCATGGTGTCGGCAAGTTCGATATAGAGACCGGAAAGCTGGCGGCATCTGGAGGGAAGAGTTATACCTCTGTCTTTTCGGACAAGCTGGTCAGCATGGCTTCGGAGCACCGCAATATCGTAGCCATTTCCGCGGCAATGCTGGACGGAACCGGGCTGACGGCATTCCAGAAAAGATTTCCTAAGAGACTTTACGATGTCGGTATTGCAGAGCAGCACGCAGTCACCTTTGCGGCAGGCCTGGCAGCAGGCGGGGAGAAGCCCTTCGTGGCCATCTATTCCTCTTTCCTGCAGAGGGCTTTTGACCAGATTGTGCATGATGTCTGTATCCAGAAACTGCCTGTCGTATTCTGCATAGACAGGGCAGGAATTGTCGGAGCAGACGGCGAGACCCATCAGGGAATCCTGGACCTTTCCTATATGTCCATGATCCCTAATATGACAGTATGCGCGCCGAAAAACGCAGCTGAGCTGGAAGATATGATGGAGTTCGCTTACCAGTTCAATGGACCGATCGCCCTGCGCTATTCCCGCGGCACGGCCTATACCGGTTTGGAAGAGCATAGAGAGCCGCTTGTGTATGGAAAGAGCGAAGTGATACACAGCGGAAGCAGAGCCGCTATCTTTGCAGTGGGCGGCATGGTGAAGCAGGCAGAGATGGCCCGGCAGATTCTGGCAGAAAAGGGGATTGATGTGACCCTGGTCAATGCCAGATTTGTGAAGCCGATCGATACTGTCTGTCTGGAGAAGATGGCCGGCAGCCACAGGCTGATCGTAACGGCAGAGGACAATGTTCTGCGGGGCGGTTTCGGCGAAGCCTGCGCAGACTACCTGATCAATCACGGATATGACAATGATCTGCTGCATATTGGGGTGCCGGACACATTTGTCACACACGGCACACCGGACCAGCTCTATCAGATGCTGGGTATGGATGCAGAGTCCATTGCCGGAAAAATCATAGAAAAGCTGCAGCAGGAGGATGGTAAGGCAGATGAAGGAAAGGCTTGATGTACTGCTGGTCAGCAGGGGACTTGCCGAGAGCCGGGAAAAAGCAAAAGCTGTGATCATGGCCGGTCAGGTTTTTGTGAACGGCAATCGGGAGGACAAGGCAGGAAGTACTTTTGATCCGGAAAAAAGTCAGATTGAGGTCAAAGGCAGCTCACTGAAGTATGTCAGCCGCGGCGGACTGAAGCTGGAAAAGGCAGTTTCCTGCTTCGGCCTGCGTTTTGACGGCATGACATGTATGGATATAGGGGCTTCGACCGGAGGCTTTACGGATTGTATGCTGCAAAACGGAGCCGAAAAGGTCTATGCCATTGATGTAGGCAGGGGACAGCTGGCCTGGAAACTGCGCCAGGATCCCCGCGTAATCTGCATGGAAAAGACCAATTTCCGCTATGTGACATCGGAGCAGGTGCCGGAAGCAATCGATTTCGCATCTGCGGATGTGGCATTTATTTCTCTGAAACTGATCCTGGGACCGGCCTATGCCCTGCTCAGAGACGGGGCCTGCATGGTCTGCCTGATCAAGCCCCAGTTTGAAGCCGGCCGTGAAAAGGTCGGGAAGAAGGGCGTTGTCAGAGACAAGTCCGTACACAAAGAGGTCATCGGCGAGATCGCGGCTTTCGCACAGGAGACCGGATTCGTCATCAGGGGGCTGGATCATTCTCCCATCAAAGGACCGGAAGGCAATATAGAGTATCTTCTTTACTTGCAGAAAAACGCAGATCAGACGGAGATTCTTTCTGAAACTGTCATAGACGACATCGTGGAGAAGGCATTTAGGGAACTGGATACAGGGGGAAGCAAATGAAAAAAATCGCTATCCTGACAAATTATA
>CAMMZE010000128.1 GCA_946529195.1 uncultured Lachnospiraceae bacterium | reverse complement strand
CACTTTTATCTCAGACCGGTTCTGCGAAAAGCGCCTCAAACTCATCCCGAGTGATTTTCTCTTTCTCGAGAAGCAGATTCGCGCTGGCATGCAGGACATCAATATGTTCCCCGATCAGATCCTGCGCCTTCTTGTGGCACTCATCCACGATCCGCTTGACTTCGCGGTCGATCAGGCTGGCCGTATTCTCGCCGTAAGGCTTGGAATGCGCCAGATCACGTCCGATAAATACTTCATCACCATCATCATCGTAGTTGATCAGGCCCAGCTCCTCCGACATGCCATACCGTGTCACCATAGCCCTGGCCATAGCTGTAGCCTGCTTGATATCCTGTGAAGCGCCTGTCGTGATATCGTCAAAAATCAGTTCTTCCGCAACACGTCCACCCAGAGAAACAACGATTTCCTGCAGCATCTGTCCCTTTGTGCGGAACATATCATCCTTTTCCGGAAGCGGCATCGTATAACCTGCAGCACCAAGTCCTGTCGGGATGATCGATACCGAGTAGACCGGTCCGACATCCGGCAGCACATGGAAGAGGATCGCATGTCCGGATTCATGATACGCTGTAATCTTCTTTTCCTTGTCAGAAATGATGCGGCTCTTCTTTTCAGCACCGATTGCGACTTTGACAAAAGCCCTGCGGATATCATCCTGTACGATGTATTCACGGTTTCCCTTGGCTGCGTAAATCGCTGCCTCATTCATCAGATTCTCCAGATCTGCTCCGGTAAATCCTGCCGTAGTCCTTGCAATCTGTTCCAGATCCACATCATCTCCCAGCGGCTTATTGCGGGAATGCACACGCAAAATCTCTTTTCTTCCGTCAATATCCGGTCTTCCCACACCGACCTTGCGGTCAAAACGGCCCGGACGCAGAATAGCGGGATCCAGAATGTCTGCACGGTTGGTTGCTGCCATAACAATGATGCCCTCATTGGGACTGAAGCCGTCCATCTCTACCAGAAGCTGGTTGAGGGTCTGTTCTCTCTCATCATGACCGCCGCCCAGACCGGTACCTCTTCTTCGTCCCACTGCATCGATCTCATCGATAAATACGATACAGGGCTTATTCTTCTTGGCAGTATCAAAGAGATCACGCACTCTGGAAGCACCGACGCCGACAAACATTTCTACAAAATCGGAACCGGATATGGTAAAGAAAGGAACGCCCGCCTCACCAGCTACCGCCTTGGCCAGGAGGGTCTTGCCGGTTCCCGGAGATCCGGTCAGGATCACGCCCTTGGGAATCCTGGCCCCGACCCGGGTAAACTTATCCGGATCTTTCAGGAAATCCACGATTTCCTGAAGCTCTTCCTTTTCTTCCTTCAGACCTGCCACATCTGCAAAAGTCACTGTGTTATTTTCATTCAGCTTTGCATGGCTCTTGCCGAAATCCATCATCTTGTTGTTGCCGGAGCCTGCTCCCTGCTGTCCGTTGATAAAGGAAAAGAGGAACCAGAGGAAAACTCCGCCCAGAATCAGCAATGCTCCGTTTTTATAAAACCAACCTTCCCGGTTGATGACATCGGTCTCTTCCAGAGCAGTAAACTTCTGCTCCTGCAGAAAATCCTTGACCACTTCAATGTCTGTAACGTGAAAGCTTTTTTCATCGCCGTCTGTATATTTAACCGTGATCAGTCCGGTGGGTACTTCTTTATTTGGTGAAATAATAACCTTTTCGATCGTATTCTTCTGATCGTCAAAGTCCTGCACAAACTCTGAATATGTATAGTTTTCTGATCCGAACAGGCGCAGCCCCTCACCGGCAAATACGCTGATCAGCAGCAGGCCCAGAACCAGGATCCAGAGCCCCATTCCGCTTCTTCTCTGATTCAAATGTGCAACCTCCCTGTTTTATTTATTCTTCTTCAAACTCAACTACGCCGATGTAGGGAAGATTTCTGTATAACTGCTTGTAATCCAGTCCGTATCCGACTACAAAGGCATCCGGGATCTCAAATCCGCTGTACTGAACTTCCACTTCTGTCTCCCTTCTGGAAGGCTTATCCAGAAGTGTGCAGATGCGCAGGCTTGCAGGCTTTCTGCTGCTCAGCATCTCAGAAAGATAGTGGAGCGTATTTCCGGAATCCACAATATCCTCCACGATCAGGACATCTTTTCCTTCAATGGAATGATCCAGATCTTTGACAATGCGGACTCTGCCGGAGCTGCTGGTAGCATCTCCGTAGCTGGAAACAGACATAAAATCCATCGTCAGCGGCACGGTAATATGCTTTGCCAGCTCACACATAAAAAATACGCCGCCCTTGAGTACACAGATCAGATGGATCTGCTTCCCGCTGTATTCACGGCTGATCTGCTCTCCGAGCAGAGCGATTCTTTTATCTACTTCTTCCTCACTGATGAGGACATTGATATGTTCTTTCATTTCTATCTTCCTCCTGATGATAATGAACCGCCCTGTTCCTGCAGGATCTGCGCGGTCATGATTTTACTGGTCTTATCTGTCACCTTAACAGCCTCACTAATCCGGCCGGTCTCAGGGATCCAGATGATATGGCTTCCCTCTGCCAGAAGCATGAGCCTGTCTCTTTCACTGCCCGACACCTTATCATCGATCAGAATACGGCGGAGCGCCTTTCTCTGCCCTTTCCCGATCACCATATAATCTCCATCCCGGCGGTGCCTGAGAACTAATTCGGAATATATTTTATCATAATCAAACCATTTCGTATACCTGTTTTTGGGAATTTGACCCG
Source organism: uncultured Lachnospiraceae bacterium (assembly GCA_946529195.1). The sequence goes on along the minus strand of CAMMZE010000128.1, from coordinate 2,015 downwards.
CCTCCACAGGGCCGTCAGAAGGCTCCAAAAGAGAAAAGCGGATGCTCCCGAAAACTCCCGGTATCTTCACCGGGATCAGTTCCTCTTCACAAGGTTCTGCAGCCTGCAGATCCCCGGTCTCCTGCCGCAAAAGGACCTCCTCATATTCCTTCACAGCCCTCAGCCCGCGCGGAAGGTCCAGTAAGCTGCCTGTCCCTGCCGAAAACAGATTCCGCAGACTCTCAATATGGACCTGTCCGATATCCTTAAGCCCGACGGTCTCTCTGAGGACAAGGCGCAGAATTTCCTTCTGAATAGCCGGATCACAGCAGGTAAGGCCTTCGCAGCTGATCCTGTATACGCCGTCTTTTACGGAAACGATCCGCCCGGCAGCCTCTGCCGTCTGCCGGTCCATGTATTCACTAATCTCGCGCATGGCTGATGCAAGAGCAGCGATATGCCTGTCTGCTGCCGGATTGATCCGGTCACGCAGATAGGGAAGAAGCTCTAAGCGGATCCTGTTCCTGGTAAAATCCGTATCATAATTTGTCCGGTCTGTCCGAAAGTCCAGTCCCCTTCTTTCCAGGAAAGCTTCAATCTCGCTCCGGTCAACGCACAAGAGGGGACGGATGATCCGCCCTCTCTTCACAGGCATCCCGCACATGCCGCGCAGCCCGGTCCCCCGGACCAGGTTCATCAGGACCGTCTCACACTGGTCATCCAGATGATGGGCCACTGCAATCTTTGCGGCCGGATCCGCACCTGCAGCATCTTCCAGGCAGTCATACCGGTACCTGCGGCCGGCCTCCTCCAGGCTCATATGCTCCTGCGCAGCCAGGGCAGGCACATCACCGTGGTACACCCGGAGAGGAACCCCTGCTTCCCGGCAGATTTCCCGCACAAAAGCCTCATCCAGGTCTGCCTCTTCTCCGCGGATCCCATGGTGGACATGTACAGCTGTAAGACTGCATCCCAGCCTTGCGGCAATCTCCTGTAAAACAAAAAAAAGGCATATCGAATCCGCTCCGCCGGAGACTCCTGCGACGACGGGGTCTCCCCCGGAAAGGAGGCCCTCATCTATCACAAATCGATATACCTTATCTATTAACATATCCGTCACTGCGATAATCTCCCATCTGCAGCGCGATGCTAATGTCCCTTTTTGAAAATAATCTCATTCTCAAAAATCAGGCCAAGCTTGTCACGGGCGATATCCTCAATGAAAGCATCAGACTTCTGATACTCCAGCTTCTCCCGGATATCCTCCTGCAGCTTCTCCGCTTCGCTGATCTGCTTGCTGACCTCTTCCTGCACGACAGCATATTCCTCGATCTCCTGACGCACCTGCCAGGTCTTAAAGCCTAGTCCCAGACAGGCGATCACCAGCACAAGTGCTATGATCCTCATGCTCTTTCTGTGCTTTTTCTCTTTTCTTTCTGTCTTACGCATCCGTATCACCTCATCACAGTGTCTTTGCCGGAAGGGCACAATAACCTCCATAATATTGTACTCCAATACGATGGAAATTGCAATTAAATTTTTATAGATACCTGTACAGGTCAGCGGCTTCATCCTTGCGTGTGGTCTCCGCAACCGCAACCACCTCGACACGTACGCTTTTTGTGCCGAATCCAATCTCAATAATATCGCCCGCTTTCACTTCCGTACCGGGCTTTGCCACCTTGCCGTTCACGGTCACTCTTCCCGCGCTGCAGGCCTCATTGGCCACAGTACGTCTCTTGATCAGCCGTGATACCTTCAAATACTTATCCAGACGCATATCAGTCACCTTTCCTTAGAAAAAGAGGGACCGCGTCATGCAGATCCCTCTTTTTTCGAATCATTCATTTCTGAACTATTATTTGTTCACCATATCCTTAAGCGCCTTGCCAGCTTTGAACTTAGGAGCCTTGGAAGCAGCGATTGTCATTGTCTTCTTAGTCTGAGGGTTTCTTCCTTCTCTGGCAGGTCTCTCAACAACTTCAAATGTACCAAATCCAACTAACTGAACCTTTCCGCCCTTAGCGAGTTCCTCA
>CAMMZE010000127.1 GCA_946529195.1 uncultured Lachnospiraceae bacterium | reverse complement strand
CCAAGTATCGTCCTCACACTCTTCTTAAGAAGATGGTTCGCGGCGGCAAGCTTGGCATGAAGACAGGCGCTGGCTTCTACGACTACAGCAAGAAATAATTTCGAAACAGTCTGATATTTATTCAGAGGCTGAGGCCGGACAGTATGTCCGGCCTCTTTTTATGCTTTTTATGACGGGAAAACCGTATATAATAAGGGTCACATAAATCAGTGCGTGACATTTTCCAAATATACCATTGATAAATATATGAAAAATTGATACAATTAACACATCTGAAGATTATTACTTGAAACAGGGGAGGACAACAATGATGAGCAGTTTTGAAGAAGACCTGATTGAAAAGAATGAACGGATGAAGCACGTACTGAGTGTCAACATTAAGAAGACCCGCAGAAGCAGAAAGCTTTCACAGCAGATGCTGGCAGACATGTCCGGGCTTCATCGCACATATATCTCTGACCTGGAAAATGCAAAGGGAAATCCGACACTGGGCGTAGTGATCGCACTGGCAACATGCCTGAATGTGAGCGTGTTTGATCTGTTAAAAGGTATTTGACGCATCAGGAGAGGAAACCTGCGTGGAAGGCAGAGAGAAAAGTCAAGAGGGTTGACTGATTCTGCGGAGAGAGTAAGGAGCTGAGCAAATGGCGAGAGCGATCGTAGGCGCAAACTGGGGAGACGAAGGCAAGGGAAAGATTACCGATATGCTTGCCGAAGAGTCTGATATTATTATACGTTTTCAGGGCGGGAGCAATGCAGGACATACAATAGTCAATGACTATGGCAAATTTGCACTGCATATACTTCCGTCCGGCGTTTTTTATTCCCACACGACAAGTATTATTGGCAACGGGGTGGCACTGGACATCCCCAAGCTGATCCGGGAACTGAAGGATATTACAGACAGGGGCGTACCTGCTCCCAGGCTTCTGGTATCTGACAGAGCCCAGATCATGATGCCTTATCATATTCTGCTTGACACTTATGAAGAGGAACGTCTGGCCGGTCATTCATTTGGATCGACCAAGTCCGGTATCGCGCCGTTCTATTCCGATAAGTTTGCCAAGATCGGATTTCAGGTCAGCGATCTGTTCGATGACGAGGAGACACTCAGAGAGAGAGTCCGCAGCGTTGTCGAGATTAAAAATGTTCTGATCGAGCACCTGTATCACAAGGAAAAGCTGGATCCGGAGGAGATTTTCCGCGAGCTGAAGGAGTACCGGCAGATGATCGAGCCCTATGTGGCTGATGTCGGAACTTTCCTGCATGATGCGGTTCGCGACGGTAAGAGGATTCTGCTGGAGGGCCAGCTGGGATCACTGAAGGATCCGGATTTCGGTATTTATCCGATGGTAACTTCATCGTCTACACTTGCAGCTTACGGCGCAGTAGGCGCAGGACTTCCCGCCTATGAGATCAAAGATGTGATCACCGTTGTAAAGGCATATTCCAGTGCTGTAGGAGCCGGAGAGTTTGTTTCAGAGATCTTCGGGGACGAAGCTGACGAGCTGCGCAGACGCGGCGGAGACGGCGGTGAGTACGGAGCTACGACCGGAAGGCCCAGGAGAATGGGCTGGTTTGATGCAGTCGCGTCAAGATATGGCTGCCGTGTGCAGGGAGCAACGGAGGTTGCCCTTACCGTTCTGGATGTGCTTGGCTATCTGGATGAGATTCCCATCTGTATCGGATATGAGATTGACGGTCAGGTGACCCGCGATTTCCCGACAACCAGGCTCTTGAAAAAGGCAAAACCTGTCTATACCGTACTTCCCGGATGGAAATGTGAGATCCGGGGAATCAGCAGGTATGAGGATCTGCCGGAGAAGTGCAGGAATTATATAGAGTTTATCGAAAAGGAACTGGAAGTTCCGATTACGATGGTCTCCAATGGCCCTGGCAGGCATGAGATCATTCGGAGATAAGAGATGAGTATGAGGCTTCGGACCCTTATGAGGGCACCGGAGCCTTTTATTTATTGGTTGATGCTCCAGTTGATTAGTGGTAAAATGTCTATAACTATGTGATGGGCTTATTTTGCGCGCATGAGCAAAAGGCCGCAGAGGAAAAGGTGACTAAAGATGAAGAAAAAGATCCAGGATCTGTCAAAAGGTATATTTGGAAGCGAAGATCCGTCCATCGAGCTGTCTGTCAGCGAGATCAATCTGGATGTGGAATACGGCCAGACCTGTGAAGGGACCGTAGAGCTGCACAGCCGCAGCGGAGCTGAGATCCGCGCGATGATCTTTTCTTCGAGCCGGTGGATGCGCTGTGAAGAAGCTTCCGTTGCAGGAGAAACGGTTCAGATCCATTATCATTTCGATTCCTCTGCCTATTCCGTGGATGATATCTGCGAGGGCAATATCATAATCGTCAGCAATGGAGGAGAGATCTCTCTTCCTTTTACTGTACGGATCTGTGCGCCTTATTGTGATTGCTCTCTGGGCAGGATCAGCGATCTGGATCAGTTCGCGGCACTTGCCAGGGAAGACTGGCAGGAAGCCCTGGCCGTCTTTACCAGCAGCCGTTTTGAGAGCGTATTTCTGCGCAATAAAAAGGGACAGCGCATCTATGAAAGTCTGATCAAAAGCCGTGACAAGTCTCTGGCTATGGAAGAGTTTCTCTGTGCAGTCAGAAGAAAGAGCCCGGTCAGCATTTCGGTTTCTCAGGATCTGATTGAGTTTCAGAATCTGAAGGGGCCGGTCAGCGAGCGTCTGGTGATAGAGAAGAACCACTGGGGCCATGTCAGGCTGAAAGTACGCACGGAAGGCGCCTTTTTGTCTGTCTATAAAGAACAGATCACAGAGGAGGATTTCCTGGGAAGCTTTTGCCAGCTGGAGTACAGGGTCCGCCCTGCCGCAGCCAGGTTCTGCGGAGGGAAGATCATTCTGGAGTCAACCAGCCAGAGAATCGAGATCCCGGTCGAGTGCCGCAGGGACCGCGACCAGGGAGAGAGGGAGCTCTCCCGCCGCAGGCTGCGCAGATGTCTGCTGGACTATGGAAATCTGCACCGGGATTACCTGCTGGGCAGGATACCGCAGGCGGAGTGGTTCAGGAAGGCATCAGGAGAGATCGACGGCTGTCTGAATAACAGCAGCAACCCCATCTACCGCGTGATGGAGGCAGATATGCTGGCGGAGGCCGGGCATGCAGACCAGGCGGCTTTTGTGCTGGAGAGCGTCAATGGCAGAGAACTTCGTTATCAGTCTGTCGTAGATTACAGCTATTATCTTTATGTTAACGCCCGCAGCAGACAGGAAGAGCAGTATACACAGTATGTGCGCGACACCATCCGTTTTTATGCCGAGGGTCAGTACCAGGACAAGTGGGAGCTTGCCGTGATGCTGAATCATCTGGAACCGAGACGGCAGGGGAGCGGACAGGTTATGAAGCAGCTGCGCCGGCTCAAAGAGCTTTACAGCAGCGGCAGGCACAGTTATCTGTACTATCTGGAGGCGATCCGCCTGCTCAACCTCAATCCGGCTTCGGTGGGAGAGATCAGCGATTTTGAGAGCAGCGTCTTTATCTGGGGAGCCCGCCATGATGCGCTCAGCCGCGATGTGGTAGGCCGTTTTGCGGATCTGACCCTGCGGATGCACCGTTTCCATCCCGGATACCTGCAGGCCATGAAGAAGTACTGTGAAAAATATGAGTCCAAACCGCTTCTGGAAGCGGTCGTTCATATGATGGTACAGGGCAAGTGCAAGTCCAGGGAAGACCACGAGATCTACCTTCTCGGAGTCAATTCCGCTCTGCGCACCCAGGGGCTTTATGAGGCCTTTATGGACACCCTGGATCTGACAGCCGACCGGGAGCTGCCCCTGGCTGTCCTGATCTATTTCCAGTATGACAATCATCTGCCTGCAGCCCAGAGAGCCTTTCTTTACCGCTATGTTGTTGAGCATCGGGAAGGGCTGGAGAAATTATTTGACAATTATAACGGGATCATCCGCGCATTTACCTTTGAACAGCTGCGTGCAGGCCGGATCGATGAGAATCTGGCAGAGCTGTACAGCTACTATCTGAAAAAAGAATCGATGACCCAGCATGTGGTTAAGGCCCTTCCTGCGGTCATGTTTAAGCAGCGTCTGCAGGTGCACGGAGACATCACGCACCTGAAGCGCATTATTGTCAGCTATGCGGAGCTGGAAGAGGAAATCTGTGAGGATCTGACGGACAATCAGGCGATCGTAGACCTGTATCTGGATGATTATCAGATCCTGTTTGAGGATGAGGAAGGCGGCCGCTACATGTCGACCGTTGATTACACCCTCAGCCGGATGATGGATGCAGGAAAGTATATCCGCCGCTGCTATGAGGAGTGTCCGGGAGATCCCAGAGTCCTGCTGAACCGGAGCGAGCGGGCCCTCAAGTATCAGATGAGTGACGATACTTCTATTGATGTATACAAACAGACCCTGGGACTGGGCTTTGTCAGCAGACATTATCAGAAGACCGTACTTAAGAATCTGATTGATTATTATTATGATAATTACGAAGGGGAGACACTGGAAAAGTATCTCCTGCAGATTGATATACAGCTGCTGGGAGCAGTTGAGAGAGCTCATATTATTGAGTATTTCATTCAGCGTGGCCTTTATGAAAAGGCTTACCGCGCGGTGAATGAATATGGCTACGAGAATATTCAGGTCAAGCGGATCATGCGTCTGGCTTCCAGGACCATTCGTGCCAGAAATTATGAAGAGCAGGATTTCCTTACGGAAATGACCTACAGCGCATTTG
>CAMMZE010000126.1 GCA_946529195.1 uncultured Lachnospiraceae bacterium | reverse complement strand
AAGCTGCTCTACTCTCTGAATCTTCTGGATTATGCGGAAAAGAAACAATAAAAAAATGCCAGACCGGATGTTTTTACGGTCTGGCATTTTCTGCTTTGGTGAACTATTAGAAAAGGGAGAATCCTCCGTCTTCCATAATGGTCACTCCGGTGACATAGGAAGAGTCATCGCTTCCGAGATAAAGAGCAAGTGCTGCTGCCTCCTCCGGCTCGCCATAGCGGCCCATCGGAATATTGCGCAGGAACTTGTCATTTCTCTCTGCATTAAAACGGGTTCCCTCCGTGATCTTGGTCACACTCGCGCCGGGAGCAATGGCGTTGACACGGATTCCGTAAGGCGCCATCTCGATTGCCGCAAATTTGGTCAGCTGGGATACTGCCCCTTTGCTTGCCGCATAGGCTCCTGTATTCGGAGATACTACCTGTGATGCGATGGAGCTTGTATTGACAACCGCGCCTTTGATCCCGTTTTCTACCATCTGACGAAGAACTGCCTGGTTTACATAAAAGGTGCCGTTCAGGTTGACATCCATTACCCATTTCCAGTCCTCTTCTGTCGTATCCAGAAGGCTTGTTCTGCCGATCATTCCGGCATTGCTGAAAGCGACATCAATCTGGCCGAACTTTGCGATTGCCTCTGCCACAGCACGATCCACAGATTCCTTGCTGGCAACATCACAGTAGATTGGATAGATTTCATCGATTCCCTGATACTTTTCCTTCATTCGATCCAGACTTCTGGCAAGAGCTGCCACAACAGCACCTTCCTCGACAAGTCTTCTTACCATGCACTCTCCGATTCCGTCAGAAGCGCCGGTTACGAGGGCAACTTTTCCTTCATATCTTTTTATGATCATTATATCTCCTTCCTCTGTCCTGATAAATCCATTTAATACATGATCGTTCCAAGGATGACAGCTACGATTGTTGTGATTGTTGTGCATACAACGGTGCAGGCAAAAATATGCTTATAGCCTTCACTATGTGTAACGCCGCATACTGCCAGCAGTGTTACCATAACGCCGTTATGCGGCAGAGAGTCTAAGGTAAGACCTGCGATGGAAGCCACTTTGTGCATTGCCTCCGGTGAAACTCCAAGCTGCAGATAGTGATCGGCCAGAAGATTCAGTGCCATTGCAATACCGCCGGATCCGGATCCGCAGGCACCTGCCAGGATACTTGTGGAAACGGCAAAAGAAGCAAGCGGAGGACCGCCCAGATTGGTCGCGATATTGATCAGGGCCTGATAACCTGCCGTTACAGCAACGACACCGCCGAATCCTACAGCCGCAGAAGTCGCGATTGTTGCATTTAGACCGTCGCTGACACCAGAAGCCAAGTTTGTCAGCTTATTGGTGATTTTCTTCCAGTACATAGCAAAGATGACCAGGATGCCTGCCCCAAGCGCGATCAGAACGTTCACTTTTAAGAGCAGGAGGGCAATCACGGTGACCAGAGGAATGAATCCCAGAAGACCATTGCCCGGCGTGATTTTTTCATATTCTTTCAGGGTAGCCATTGTCTTTTCATCTGCGACAAAATGTTCTCCCCTCGCATGCGCTTTTTTGCCCTGCCAAACCATATAGACCGAACAGAGACCTACCAGAACAACAGAATCTATGATTGCAATCACCGGTGCGCAGGATGCGGATGTGCCGAGGATTGTCATCGGGATGATGTTCATAACGCTCGGTGCGCCAGGCAGCAGATTTGGCGCCGTAAAAGCACCTGCGGCAATCGCTCCCGGTATCAGTGTCTTCGGAAGGTCTGCCTTCTGGAAAAGAACCAGAGCGATTGGATAGATGGCAAATGCAGCTACATAGAAAGATACGCCGCCGTAGCATAGGATAATTGCTGTGAAAATAACCAGCAGAATCGCATGCTGAGAACCTACTTTGGACGCCAGAAGCTCCGCGACATCTTTGGATGCTCCGCTGGCCTCCATAAGCTTGGAGAATATCGCTCCCAATACGATCAGGAGGAAATATGATTGTACATATCCTGCAAATGCAGTCATATAACTGCCGGTCAGTGATTCCAGAATCGGCAGACCGCTTAAGAGTGCCATCAGGCCTGCGCACAGTGGTGCAATGATCACCATATGGACCTTTTTCCAGATCAGGATGATCATCAGGGCTAACGGCAGCACAATTGCCATAATTGATAAGAATGAACTCATAGTGCTTATGCTGCTGTTTCAGAAACAGCTTTCTCCTTTCTGGTTCTTTTATTTACTTCAATTCTCAAACATTTTCAGATTTTATGTCATGGAGTTCTCTGGCTGCGCGCTCCCGCAGAAGTTTTTTCGTTACTTTTCCATTCGGAGTTCTGGGCCACTCATCTCCCTTCAGAAACAGATAATAGCGGGGAACTTCAAAAGAGGCCAGGTGGCTGATACAGTAGCACCTGATTCTTTCTTTTGTCTCTTCCAGCCAGTTGACAGGCTCGATGAAAGCCACCCCGACCCAGCCCAGTTTCTCATCGGGAATTCCGACCGTCTCCGCCATAACGACTTCCCTGCAGCCGGAGATGATCTGATCCAGAGCATACGGGGAAACATTTTCCCCGTTAATCTTATAAACATCATTCCGCCTGCCTTCGAAACAGACAAATCCGTCCGGATCGATCCGGCCGCTGTCGCCGCTCTTAAACCATCCGTCCCGGGTATAGGAGGAGTTTGTCGCTTTCTCAGCGCCAAAATACCCTTTTGTGACAATGGCTCCGCGGCATACCAGTTCACCGCTGCATCCCGGCGGCAGCTCCTGCTCTGTATCCGGATCAATCACCTTGTACGCAACCAGTTTCTCTGCTTCAGAAAAATGATCTGTTAATACTTTGCCTACAGAATTCTTTAAATGAGGGTTCGGCACTCCTGCCGGCGTCTGTACGGAAGCGCCGCTGACTTCGCTCATCCCGTATCCGTTCACAATTTCTGTCACCCCAAGCCGGCTGCGGATCGCATCCCATATCCACTCCGGACAGATGGAAGCAGAGCAGTATACTGCATGAAACGATTCCGGAAGTCTCCCGATCAGTTCCTTCTCTGCCAGGATCTTCTGCATAGCTGAAGGAACACAGAGGATATCATTCGCCTCTTTCTCCCGGATCAGCCTGAGGATCTTCTTCGCATCAAACCGCCCCCTGCTGCAGAGGATGCATCCTCCAACAAAGAGCACGGAAAGCAATCCTTCGATATAGCCGAATACATGAAAAAGCGGAACCGTGACCATGATCTTCCGGCCATCCTCAAATCCCCGGTTCAGGCAATTGGCAAATGCGCTTCGAAGCATCATATCATGGGTCAGCATGACGCCTTTGGGATTCCCGGTGCTGCCGGAAGTAAAAATGATATCCGACAAGTCGTCCGGTTCCCCGCTGCAGTGCTTCTCTCCGGAAACTTCCCCTTTCAGGAAGTCTTCCAGCCTGATCACGTTTTCTTGTTCCTGCCTGCCGCCTCCAAGCCAGATAATCTGTCTGAGCGTATCACATCTGCTGAGAAGAGAAAGATCTTCCTCCTTATCTGTCAGAAACATCACAGATCCGGTCTGATTCAGCACAAACAGCTTCTGGTCCGCTGTGCTTTTCCTGTTCACAGGTACTTTCACAGCTCCAATCGCTGCAGCTGCAAAGGTGATATACAGGTATTCCGCACAATTGCCGAGATTGACTGCGATGCGGTCTCCCTTTTGTATCCCTGCATTCTCCAGCGCCTGCTGCACAGACCTGCTTTTCTCCCGGGTCTGGGCGAAAGTGACGCACTGATCATCAGCCTGATAAAGAGGCCTGTCAGGCCAGCGGAAGGATGCATCCAGAAAGACCTGAAAGATGGTTCTCTTCTTCCAGACGGGATAGCATTCCCTCAGATTGCTGCGTCTTTCTTCTAATGAAAGCATCCTTCCACCCCCTTATTTCTTAAAACAAAACACCCAGTTTCTTTCCCTGGAAGCGGAGTTCATCTCTGAAATCCGGATGGGCAATGGCAATCAGCGCCTCTGCTCTCTGCTTCTCGGTCTTATACTTCAGGTCTGCCACGCCGTATTCCGTTACTACATAATGAATGTCATATCTGGATACGGTAGTAACATTTCCCCGTTCAAAGAAGGGAACAATCTTCGATACCGTGTCATTTTTGGCGGTAGAGTTCAGCGTAAGGATGGATTTTCCTCCTTTGGATAATCTTGCTCCTCTGACATGATCCAGCTGTCCGCCGATTCCGCTGTACTGCTTTCCTCCGATCGATTCTGAATTGGCGTGGCCTTTCAGGTCCACTTCAATGCAGGCATTGATCGAGGTCTGCTTGTAATTCTGGCCAACAATATAAGGATCATTGACGTAATCAACCGGGTAAGTCGCAAATATTTCATTGTGATCCAGATATTTGTAAAACTTCTCAGATCCTGCTGCCTGCGCGCCGATGCATACGCCGGAGTTCAGGGTCTTCATGCTATTGTCAATCACGCCGGCTTCTACCAGCTCCATCATAGCTTCTGTCAGGGTTTCGGAATGTACGCCCAGATGACGCTTATCCATCAGATTTCTGGCGATGGCATCCGGCAGCATGCCGATGCCCAGCTGGATGGTAGCTCCATCCTCTACCAGTTCCGCGACGTAATTCGCAATGGTCTGTGTTTTCTGGTCTACCTCCAGACGGCCAATGGTATAAAGGGGTGACTCAGCCGGCACAATATAGTCAATCTGGCTCAGATTGATCTTTTTGCCGCCCATATAGGGCATGTTCGGATTCACCTG
>CAMMZE010000125.1 GCA_946529195.1 uncultured Lachnospiraceae bacterium | reverse complement strand
TCGGCCGTGCCATCGTCAGGGAACCAAAAGTCCTGCTCATGGATGAACCGCTCTCCAATCTGGATGCCAAGCTGCGCAACCAGATGCGCGCTGAAATCATCAAGCTGCGCCAGCGGATCGATGCAACCTTTATCTATGTCACCCATGACCAGACAGAGGCCATGACCCTTGGAGACCGGATCGTCATCATGAAAGATGGCTTTATTCAGCAGATCGGTACGCCTCAGGATGTCTTTAATCATCCGTCCAATCTCTTTGTCGGCGGTTTTATCGGCAGCCCGCAGATGAATTTCTTCGATGCCCGGCTGGTCAGGGAAGCAGATGCCTACTTCGTCCAGATGGAGGATCTGAAGATAAGGATCTCTGAAGAAAAAACTGCCCGCCTTCTGGCAGGGGACGTGAACAGCCAGGACATTACCCTGGGCATCCGCCCTGAGCATATTGTGATTGCTGACCAGGGGATTCCTGCTCAGGTAGACGTCACTGAAATGATGGGATCTTCCATCCACCTGCATGCCCAGACACAGGGAAAAGATATGATCATCATCGTTCCGACCATCGGACTGAAAAGACAGTTCCAGAACGGGGATACCATCCGTTTTGCTTTCGACGGTGAGGTTGTCCACCTGTTTTCCAAAGAGGATGAACAGAATCTGGAAACACTGTAAAAAACTCCTTCTCATCATTTCTTTATGAGGGACTCTTCCGGATTTTCTATCATCCGGAAGAGTCCCTTTCTTTCTGGATGACAATTCATGCCTGAACCGCATCTGAGGGTTCAGTCTATGATCGATTTATGCTATAATTGCAGTGAATGCAGGAAATCCCTCCTGAACCATGGAGGACACCGCAAAAGGAGTCATGGTATGATGACAGCAATGACAGCAGACAACCAAAAAAAGAGCCTGTTTTTCACCTTCCCTCTTGTTTTGCTTCTCATTTTTCTGATGCTTCCTTTCTGCGCCCATGGGGAGGAGACCAGGGCGGTCCGTGTCGGCTATTATGAAAATGAGGTCTTCCAGGAGGGAGCCAGAGAGGGCGCGGTAAGGACCGGCTATGCCTATGAATATTACCGCAAGCTGTCAGAATATACAGGCTGGGAATACGAATATGTCTACGGGACATACGGCGATCTTTACCAGAAGCTTCTGGACCATGAAATCGATCTGCTGGCCGGACTGGCTTATAAAGAAGAACGGGTGGCTCTGCTGTCTTATCCGGATGAACCCATGGGACATGAGTCTTACAACCTTCTGAAGCATGCAGCGGATACAGATATCACATCTGAGCCTGATACGATGAAGGGAAAAAAGATTGTCGTCCTTGACAGTGCCATGACGGATGTCCTGCAGAAGTATCTGAACACCCACCATATTGATGCCCAGGTCATAGCCCTGCCGGATTATGAGGCTGTCTTTGAAGCTTTCGATACGCACCAGGTAGATCTGATTGCCGTAGAAGGAAATGGAACCTACGGAAGGAGTGACGCCGAGATCCTGTGTACCTTTGGCGCATCCGACTATTATCTCTGTGTCAATAAGGACCGTCCGGATCTTCTGGAAAGCCTCAATACTGCACAGACCATGCTGGCCACGGAAGAGCCCAATTACCTGAATGCACTGAATGAAAAATACTATCCTTTCACACTCTTTTCCCGGGCCTTCTCTACCATGGAAAGAGAATGGATAGCCACTCACGATCAGCTGCATATTGGCTATATGATGAACTACCTTCCCTTTTCCGATACGGACGAGACAGGAAATCCAACCGGACTTGTCACAGATGTCATCCCCAGGATCTTTGATACCTTCGACCTGTCCGGCATAACGATCACTTATCAGGGATATGAAAGCTACGATAAAATGATCGAAGCAGTGAACAGCGGGGAAATGGATGCCGTCTTCCCGATTGGCGGCGGCCTCTATTTTTCCGAAGAAAACGGCATTTACCAGTCCAATCCTGTCATTCAGGCTGCAAACGAACTGATTTTCTCCGGAAAATATACGGAAGAGACCGTCTCTCATCTGGCCGTCAATAAGAATAACCGGATTCATGAATACTATGCCAGAACCTATTTCCCGGATGCCCGAATCAGCAGTTATAATTCAGCAGAGGAATGCCTGGACGCAGTCCTTACGGGTAAGGCCGGCAGCACCTTCCTGAACGGCCTGCGGGCTAATGATCTCCTGAAAAACAGAAAATACCGGGATCTTTCCCTGCAGCATCTGAGTCTGAGCGACGACCGGTGTTTTGGGGTAAAGATTGGAAATGAAGGCCTGCTCAAACTGTTAAACCGCGGCATTAGTGTCATCGGCATCGATTATGCCCAGAGCCAGGTATACCAGTATACCGAGCAGCTCTATTCCTATTCCTTCGGTGATTTTTTTCTGGATCACATAGCTGCCTTCGCATCCCTGATCATTCTGGCTGCCTTCGCAGTAATCCTTTTCCTGGTCCGGGATACCAGGCGGACCCGTGCCATGATCCGGGAGAAGGAACAGGCGGGTAAGGATCTTGCCAATGCCTTGCAGGCAGCTGAAAACGCAAACCGGGCCAAGACCGCTTTTCTCAATAATATGTCCCATGATATCCGCACGCCGATGAATGCCATTGTCGGCTTCACCACTCTGGCCAGGGCCCAGATTGACAACCGGACACAGGTGCAGGATTATCTCGAAAAAATCTCTGTTTCCAGCCAGCATCTGCTCTCTCTGATCAACGATGTTCTGGATATGAGCCGGATTGAAAGCGGAACGATGAAGATCGAAGAATCCCCGGTTCATCTGCCTGATGTCATAGGGGACCTTAAGACAATTATCCAGGCCAATGCCGCAGAAAAAGACCAGACTTTTACTGTTGAGGTCAGTAATCTTTCTCACGAAGATGTGATTTCTGACAGATTGCGTCTGAATCGTATTCTGCTGAACATTCTCTCCAATGCCATCAAATTTACACCAGAGGGAGGAAAGATCCGCTTTGCGGTCACAGAAATGCATTCAGAACAGGAAGGGTTCGCAAATTATGAATTTCGGATCCAGGATAACGGAATCGGTATGAGCCCGGAATTCCAGAAGACTATTTTTGAAGCCTTTACCAGGGAAAGAACCAGCACGGTAAGCAGGATCCAGGGGACTGGCCTTGGCATGGCAATTACCAAAAATATCGTGGATATGATGGGTGGGACAATTGCTGTCAGCAGCGAACCCGGAAAGGGGAGTGAATTTACAGTGTCCCTTCCCTGCCGGATTCATGTTCCGGATGCATCTGCATCCATCCCCTCTCCTGCTGAAAATACAAATATGATGACAGACCTTCCGCAATTTGAAGGAAAGCGAATTCTTCTGGCGGAGGATAATGAAATGAATCAGATGATTGCCGTGGCGATTCTTGAGAAGGCAGGCCTGTCTGTAGAAATTGCCGGAGACGGTCTGGAAGCTGTTGAAAAAATGAAGGTATCTCCGGCCGGTTATTATGATGTAGTCTTTATGGATATCCAGATGCCGCACATGGATGGCTATGAAGCCGCCAGATGCATCCGGACCATGGAGGATCCGGACAAAGCCCGGATCCCCATTATCGCTGTGACAGCCAATGCCTTTGAAGAAGACCGCAAGATCGCCCTCGAAGCCGGCATGAATGCCCATCTGGCTAAACCCTATGACATACCGGCCATGATGAAAACCCTGTCAGATCTGTTCGTCAGTCAGGATCAGAACTAATATAAGTACCCCGCACCTTACAATCCTGCACCTATTTCCATATTGCAAAGGACTGTCCATCCATGGACAGACATCCATTTTCCCAGCTGCAGCTGCCGAGCTGGAAGCAGATTTCGCGGGAGCGAAGGTCTGTTTCCAGTTCTTTTTTTGAACTGTCCGGATTGACAGCAACTGTCAGATCTCCTCTCTGGTAGACAAAGGGCCTTCCCGGCTCGCTGCAGATGACAGAGAAGGGAGCATCTGCCTGCAGATCCCTGCAGTTATGACGGAGGGCCAGAAGTTTTTTCACTGTATGCCAGAGAGAAGCAGGATCTGCTTTCTGCGCCTGTACAGTCGGCGCATCGGCAGATTCATCTACCGGCCGATACAGATCTTCCTTCCCGGCGGCAGAAAATCCCTTATTGACACTGTCATCCCATTGCATGGGGGTACGGGATCCGGTCCGGAAATAACCGCCCTCTTTTGTAGGAATGGTCTGGTAGCGCATGCCGATCTCATCGCCATAGTAGAGGAAGGGGACTCCCGGCATCGTAAAGAGAAAGGCATAGGCAATCTTCAATTCACTCTCATCCAGAGTAAAACGGGGCCGCCTGGTATCATGGTTGCAGGTCAGCAGTGAGATATAGCCTTTATCCTTTGTATCCTCATACATCCTCAGATATTCATCCAGAAACCGGTTGATATTGCCGCCGGCATCCTTTTTGAAAAAACTGTGATCTTCTCCATAAGGATTTTCATAATCCCGCATTAAAGTGGAATACCCGTTCCCTGGTATATTCAGGTAGAAGTCCATATCAAAGCCTGCACGAAGAGCCAGTGAGGGATCACACCACTCCGACACCATAACAGCGTCCGGAAATTCCAGATCCAGCATCCGGCGGATATCTTTCCAGACAGCGCTGGTCCCGGTCTTCTTTTCATCATCATGCTTAACCAGTGAAGAGGCCATATCTACCCGGAAGCCGTCACAGCCCCGGCTCAGCCAGAAGCGCATGATATCCTTCATCGCTTCCCTTGTAGCGATCGCCGCCGGATGGTGGATGGGCATCTGCCA
>CAMMZE010000124.1 GCA_946529195.1 uncultured Lachnospiraceae bacterium | reverse complement strand
TGAAAGGAATCGGGAAAAAGACTGCAGAACATCTGGAAAAAATAGGAATCCTGACTGTCG
The DNA here is from genome assembly GCA_946529195.1 of uncultured Lachnospiraceae bacterium. Next base: position 4,735 of record CAMMZE010000124.1, on the reverse strand, counting down.
GAGATTTTCTGCGGCATTATCCCAGGGATTATGTCGCTTATCAGGAACCGCTTGCGGTTTCTGATCAGAGCAGGGACAACCAGGGGCCCGCAGCTTTCCTGGTGCATGTCACAGAGCGGCCGAGACCTGTATCGCGGGGAAGAAACAGCATTACCATCCTGCGTCTTGGCGGAGCGGATGCCATCTGGTATCACAGCCCTTATACAGCCAGGAGATTTCAGCCGGGGAATGATTATATTCTGTACGGGAATATGGTAACAAAGGGAAAACGCAGAAGCCTGGAGCATCCGGACATTTTTACGCCTGAGGAGTATGAAAAGATCAGCCGCAGTCTGCAGCCGGTTTATCCGCTGACGGAAGGTCTGTCCCAGAATTTCTTCCGAAAGACCATGCATATGATCCTGGACGGGCTGGAAATGGCAGATGATATTCTTCCGGCAGACCTGCGCAGCAAATACCAGCTGGCGGAATATAATTTTGCCATCAGGCAGATCCATTTTCCTGATCACAGAGGAAATCTGGCTGCAGCCAGAAACAGGCTGGTCTTTGAGGAATTTTTCTTGTTTGCACTCCTGATGAAACAGCTGAAAAAAGAGAATGCTTTATCAGCAAATGCCTTCCCTGTCTATGATATTTCTTCCGTGCAGCATTTCATAGAGGCGCTGCCCTACCGGCTGACCGGGGCCCAGCTCCGCGTATGGGAGGATATCGCACGGGATCTGGCAAGTGATCACGCCATGAACCGTCTGATCCAGGGAGATGTAGGTTCCGGAAAAACAGCAGTTGCCGCACTTGCCATGATGGCTATGGCCAGCTCCGGCAGACAGGCCGCCCTCATGGCGCCGACTGAGGTGCTTGCCGTTCAGCATTATGAGAAGCTGAGCCCTATGTTTGCTGACCAGGGCCTGCATACAGTTCTGCTGACCGGATCCATGACAGCCGCACAAAAAAGGAAAACCTATGCTCTGATTGCGCAGAAAGAAGCCGACATTATAATTGGTACGCAGGCTCTTTTCCAGGAAAAGGCAGTATATGCAGACCTGGGTCTGATCGTGACAGACGAGCAGCACCGGTTCGGCGTTGCCCAGAGGCAGAGACTCGCAGATAAGAGCAAAAGTGCAGTTCCCCACATTCTGGTCATGAGCGCGACTCCCATTCCCCGTACGCTGGCCATCGTCTTATACAGTGATCTGGACATTTCTGCCATTGATGAGAAGCCGCAGAACAGACTTCCGGTCAAGACTGCGGTAGTTGGGACAAGTTACAGGCCCAACGCCTACCGGTTTATGGAGAAACAGATCGGGATGGGGCATCAGGTTTATATCATCTGTCCCATGGTCGAGCAGAGCGAGATGATCGACGCGGAAAATGTGATTGATTATACAGAAAAATTAAAAGAGATCATGCCTGCGCAGATCCGGATCGAACATGTGCATGGCAAAATGAAGTCTGAGGAAAAGAATGAGATCATGCAGCGTTTTGCGGATCATAAAACAGATATTCTTGTATCGACTACCGTTATTGAGGTCGGTGTAGATGTTCCCAACGCAACAGTGATCCTGATCGAAAATGCGGAACGGTTCGGACTGGCCCAGCTTCATCAGCTTCGCGGCCGTGTCGGAAGAGGAAAGGATGAGTCTTACTGCATCTTTATGTACGGACAGGATTCTCCGGCCATCCGCGAGAGACTGGAGATCCTGCAGAAAAGCCGTGACGGATTTGAGATTGCCAGAGAAGACCTGCGCCTGCGGGGGCCGGGAGACTTTTTCGGTTCTATCCAGAGCGGAGCCCTTTCCTTTACAATAGGAGATGTATTCAATGATTCCGATCTGCTGATCAGTGCCGGAGAGGCAGCTGACAGTGTCTTAAGGTCTGACCCTTCACTTTGCGATCCCTGTCATGAGGGACTGAGACAGTATATTCACCAGCATGCAGATCCCGAAGATCATATGATTGTACTATAAAAAGGACTTTGAATTAAAAAGAGAAACGGTTGACAAATCAATCAAAAAATATAAAATAAAAATGATAGTCTATTTTTAATAAGAGTCTGAAAACGGGATGTGATCAAGTGAGAGTAATAGCCGGCAAGGCCAGAAGCATTCCCCTCAAATGTCTGGAAGGGGTGCAGACAAGGCCGACGACTGACCGCATTAAGGAAACTTTGTTCAATATGATTTCCGATCAGATCCCGGGATGTCATTTCCTTGATCTGTTCAGCGGAAGCGGCGCCATCGGCATCGAAGCCCTCAGCAGAGGAGCTGCAGCCGCTGTTTTCGTTGAGAAGAACAGAAATGCCGCAAAAGTGATCCGGGACAATCTGGAAAAGACAAGGCTCACAGAAGATGCACGGCTTATGCAGACAGACTGCAGACAGGCTATAGGGCAGCTGACACAGGAAGGATGCCGCTTCGATCTGATCTTTATGGATCCCCCGTACGACCGCCAGATTGAGAAAGATATATTGGAGGTTCTGAGCAATAGTTCCATTGCAGATTCAGACACACTGATTATCACAGAGGCATCGCTGGATACAGATTTTTCTTATCTGAAACAGATGGGATATGAGCTGTTGAAAGAAAAAAAATATAAGACAAATATGCATATATTTGTTAAAAAACAGGAGCAATTATGAGAAAAGCAATTTACCCTGGAAGTTTTGATCCGGTTACAAACGGACATATTGACATTATTACCCGCGCCGCAAAAATGGTTGACGAACTCATTATAGGCGTTTTAAATAACAGTTCAAAATCCCCGTTGTTTTCTGTAGAGGAACGTGTTAATATGTTAAAAGAAGTGACCAGAAATATCCCCAATGTGAAGGTCACTGCATTTTCGGGTATGCTGATTGATTTTGCAGATGCCTATGACGCCAAGATTATTGTCAGAGGTCTCAGAGAGCTCTCGGATTTTGAATATGAGCATCATTGGGCGCAGACTAACCGTATGCTTCGGCCGCATCTGGATACCATCTTTCTGGTAACCAGCCCGGAGTATGCCAATATCAGTTCCAGCGCGGTACGTGAATTAAAGAAATACAACTGTGATGTCAGTCGTTTTGTACCGCCGTATGTAAATCAGAAACTATCAGAGAAATAAGGTATTTTTAGTATAGATATTAAATAAAGGAGAATCGCCATGAGCAGAATTGAACAGTTGATTGATGAAATCGAAGAGTTTATCGAAGGCTGCAAGCCCGCCCCTTTTTCAAGCACAAAGATTGTTGTGCCTAAGGATCAGCTTCTGGAGCTGACCACTGAGCTCAGGCTGAAAACTCCTGATGAGATCAAGCGTTATCAGAAGATCATCGCGCAGAAGGATAAGATCATCAGCGATGCCAAAGCACAGGCAGAGCAGATGATTGCTGAGACAGAGGAGTATGCACGTGCCCTCGTAGAGAATCATGAGATCATGCTCAAGGCTTATGAGAAGGCAGATCAGACCATCAATGCTGCCAATGCCCAGGCAAAGCAGATCATGGATGCTGCCAACCAGAATGCGGAAGAGGTACGCGTTGGTTCTCTCCAGTATGCGACCAGCCTGATTTCCAATATTCAGAATGCAGTCGCACAGTCGATCGATTACACCAGAGCCAGCTCTGATGCTCTGATTTCCAATCTTTCAGAGACCATGCAGGTTCTCAATGACAATCACAATGAACTTTCTGCTCAGGTAAATGCGGTTCCTTCCGAAGAGCCCGCTTATGACTATGTCGAAGAGGAAGAGGCTGTGGAATATGAAGAGCCCGCTCCTGAGGAAGAGGAAGAAGAAGATGAATACGAAGACGAAGTGATTGAAGAAGAGGACACAGAAGAGCCCGAAGAAGAAGAGGAAGACGAGCCGGAGGAAGAAGAAGAGGAAGTGGAAGAGGAAGAAGCCGCTCCCGCAAAGGCCCGCAAAAATGATGACGATGATATCTTCGAGGATGATGACGAAGACTTCGACGATATCGACTGATTCATATCATAGAATCTGATTTTTACAGGGGATGTTTCACTGAGACATCCCCTGTTTGTTCTGTATAATAAGCAATAGAACCACAAAAAATTGTATTGACAAATTCAGAGAACCCATATATAATTGTTAAGGCATGGGATTGGAGATTAAGTATGTTAATTGATGTTTCCGAGATCCTTTCCTCAAACGGGAAGGAGATTTCTGTTTCCCCGGAGCTTGGTCTGAAGGACTTTCGCTTTGGCGGAGTTACCTATCAGGTAGATGAGTGCAGCGCTTATGAGCTGCGCATCAGCGGCGGGAAGAGCAGGATCAGGATCAGCGGACATGTCGATCTACAGCTTTCCGCTCCCTGCAGCAGATGTCTGGATACCGTTCATATTTCCCTTTCACCGGAGATTGACCGCAGTGTTGATTTTGATCAGGTAAGAGAGGGAATTCTGGAAGATATCAATGATATCTGTTTTATGAAAGAAGAGTCTCTTGATACAGATGTTCTGGTTTATAATGAGCTTATCCCTCATTTGCCCATGAAGATTCTCTGCAAAGAAGATTGTCAAGGTCTGTGTCCTGTTTGCGGACACAATCTCAATCTGGGTGACTGCGGCTGCGACCGCCGGTCTCCTGATCTTCAGATGTCTGCTATCATGGATATTTTTAATAGCAAACAATAAGGAGGTGTAAGCCATGTCGATTTGCCCTAAGAACAAATCATCCAGATCTAGAAGAGACAAGCGCAGAGCTAATTGGAAGATGTCGGTTCCTTCATTATCCAAGT
>CAMMZE010000123.1 GCA_946529195.1 uncultured Lachnospiraceae bacterium | reverse complement strand
AAGCTTGTGCAGGCGCATCCGGGCCTCGTGATCCTGACGGATGAGATTGGCAGCGGCATTGTTCCCATGGATGCTTTTGAGCGTGAATACAGAGAGGTGCACGGCCGCATCTGCTGCCGGCTGGCCCGGCAGGCGGACGGGGTGATCCGCGTCTTTTGCGGGATCGGGACCTGGATCAAGGGCGGCCCCAGGCAGTTTACCATCCGGGTGATCCGTCATGGGCAGACTTATGGCAATACCCAGCGCCGTTTTCTGGGAAAGACGGATGAGCCGCTCTGGGAAAAGGGAAAAGAAGCCCTGGAAGAGATCCGGAAGAAGGGAATCTGGGGAGAGGTTGGCCCGGGTCAGCTTTTTTCCAGCCCCATGATCAGGTGCAGACAGACTGCGGGGATCCTTTTCCCCGGTCAGGAGCCCTATCTGCTGCAGGAAATGACAGAGTGTGATTTCGGGATCATGGAGAATAAAAATCATGATGAACTTGACGGGGACCCGCGCTACCAGTCCTGGATTGATTCCGGCGGAAGAGCGCCGTTCCCGGGCGGAGAGTCCCTGGAAGAATTTGCAGCCCGGACGGTCAGGGCTTTTGAGGAAATGCTGGAAGTCATGGACCGGCGGGGAGTCAGCGAAGCGGCTCTGGTCTGCCACGGCGGATCCATCATGTCCATCATGGAAATGCTGGCCGACCCGCACAGGGATTATTTTACGGGGATAAAAGGCAATGGCTGTGGATATCTTGTCCGGACAGACTATCATCTGTGGAAAACCGGGAAGAAATGCTGTCAGGTGTTAGAAGAGATTGGGGAATAGAGGAACTTACTTATGAAAAAGGCGATGACTCTGCTTGCGGCTTTCGGCCTGGACGCGGTCTTTGGAGACCCGCATTACAGCTGGCATCCGGCTGTACTGATCGGCAGGCTGATTTCTGCCCTGGAGACCGGGATCCGGCCGCGCTTCCCGGACACGGCACGGGGTGAACTGGCCGGAGGTGCTCTCCTTGCCGGGGCAGTGATTGCGGCAAGTACCGCAATTCCCATGCTTTTGCTGGCAGGGGCCAGGCGGATCAGCAGGTATTTTGGCGCAGGGCTGGAGATTTTTTTCTGCTATCAGCTTCTGGCAGCCAGGTCTCTGCGGGACGAGAGCATGAAGGTCTGCAAGGCCCTGCGAAAAGGGGAGACAGAAGAAGCCAGAGAGGCGGTTTCCATGATTGTCGGCCGGGATACGAAAGAGCTGGATGAAGCAGGCATCACCCGGGCGGCGGTGGAGACGGTTGCGGAAAATACGTCAGACGGCGTGATCGCGCCCTTGCTGTACATGGCGATCGGCGGCGCGCCGCTGGGCTTTCTTTATAAAGCGGTCAACACCATGGATTCCATGATCGGCTACCGCAATGACAAATACCAGTATTTCGGCAGAGCGGCTGCCCGTCTGGATGACCTGCTCAATTTCCTGCCATCCCGGATTTCCGGAATTCTCATGGTTCTGGTCAGCAGGCCTCTCGGATTGGACGGCAAAAATGCTTTGCGGATCTTTTTAAGAGACCGGAAAAAGCATGCCAGCCCCAATTCGGCACAGACGGAGGCAGCCTGTGCAGGTGCTCTGCATCTGCGTCTGGCAGGGGATGCTTCCTACGGAGGAAAAGTGCATCATAAGCCCTACATAGGAGATGACGACCGGCCCATCGAGGCGGAGGACATCGCCCGCGCGGGCCGGCTGATGTACGGGGCAAGCGGGGCAGCTCTGGCCATCTGCGTCCTGATTCGCCTGGCCCTGCATTTGCGCAAAGGAAAATAGAGGCCGCGTCCGCAGACGGTTTTTCCGTGGTTTTGACGGACAATAAAGATTCATGCTATACTGATACAGCCATTCTATAAGGAGGTGTCCCATGAAAAATATCGTTCTGGTCGGTATGCCGGGTGCGGGAAAGAGCACGATCGGCGTGGTTGCTGCCAAGGCACTTGGATACAATTTCATTGATTCCGACCTGCTGATCCAGGCAGAGGGGGGAGATATCCTCGAGCACCTGATCAAGAAGAGGGGAATCGACGGATTTCTGGCTCTGGAAAACCGGGTCAACCGGGACATCGATGCCAGGCGGACGGTGATTGCCACCGGCGGCAGTGTCTGCTATTGCGACGAGGCCATGCAGACCTTGAAAAAGAATGGAATAGTCGTTTATATCAAGCAGGATTTTGAGGCCATCCGCAAGCGGGTGGGGAATCTCAACAAGAGAGGCGTGGTGATCCGGCAGGGGACGACCCTGCGGGCGCTTTATGACGAGCGGGTGCCTCTTTATGAGAAATATGCAGATCTGGTGGTGGATGTGTCCCGAAGCAGGAGTCTGAAAGAGTCCATCGACATGGTGATTTCCGCCATAGAGAACTGCGGTTTATTATGATAGAGAACTGCGATTTATCATGATATAGAACTTTGATTTGTTATGTGAATAAAGGACTGAGAATTGCCTTATGAATAGATTGCAAAGGTATCAAAGACGTGTAGCGGGGCTGGCCGGGAAGAAATATTTCTATCCGGCCGCAGCTTTTGTACTGCCCATTCTGGTTATGATCGCGGCCTATGCGGCCATGGGCGTGTGGCCTTTTGGCGACCATGCGGCGGCGATCATCGATTCTTATCACCAGTATGTGCCTTTTATTTCCGAGCTGCACAACAAGATCCGCAGCGGGGAAAGTCTTTTCTATTCCTGGCATGGCGGCCTGGGCTTTAATTTCTGGGCGGTGATGGCTTACTATCTGGCCTCCCCGGTCAATCTGGTCATTCTCCTGTTTCCGGCCGGCATGATGCTGGAAATGTTTGAGGTCCTGATCATTCTCAAAATAGCCTTGTCCGGCCTTACCATGGCTTATTATCTCAAATACCGGAGCGGGAAATGGACGATCACGGCCGTGCTTTTCGCCCAGTTTTACGCATTGGGCGGCTTTACGGCGGCCTATATGTGGTGCCATATGTGGCTGGACTGTATTTTCCTCTTCCCTCTGGTCGTGATGGGGGCGGAGCGTCTGATTGATGACGGAGACGGCCGTCTCTATATCATTGCCCTCGGCGGAACCGTATTTTGCAACTATTACATATCCATCATGGTCCTCATCTTTCTGGTCCTTTATTTCTTTATTTACTGGGTCCAGAAAGTGCGCGCGGGACTGAAACAGTTCGTGCGCAGAGGCTTTCTGTATCTGGGCAGCTCGATTGCCGGCGTTCTGATCGGGGCAGTCTATCTGCTTCCGACCTACTATGTCATGCTCCATTCCTCCCAGGGAAGCTCTCCCTCGGAATGGAAGCTTTACAGAAATTTTCTGGATGTTTTTAAGCAGCATTTTATGCTGCTGGAGCCGACTGAACTGGAAGGAGCACCCAATATCTACTGCGGTATTCTGATCGCTCTTCTGGTCATCTTTTACGCCATCACCCGGGAAATCCCCCTGCGGGAGAGACTTTCACGGCTGCTGTTGGCGGCATTTCTCCTGGTCAGCCTCAATGTCAACTATTTTGACTATGTCTGGCACGGACTGCATTTCCCCAACAATCTGCCCGGAAGATTTTCCTTCCTCTATATATTCCTGATGGTTGCCATGGCATACGATGCCTTCCGCCTGATCGGGCTGAATGGCATGCGCCGCTACGGCATAGCCGGGATTGGCGCGGCCATCCTGTTTGCGGCCTGCATGATCTTTGGCGAGGAGGAGATCCCTCTTTATGCCTCCCTGACCACAGGCCTGGTTCTGGCAGGGTATTTTGGCTTCCTGCTTTTGCAGAAAAAGGGCTTCACCTTAAGAAGAGGCCGCTTTATGGTGCATCCGATCCATCTGATTTTGCTGCTGATGACGGCAGAATTGATGGGCAACAGTATTTACGCTGTCTGCGCCGACGGGCGGATCACCCGCAGCCTCTATCTGGAGGATGTGGCGGATATGCGGGAATACCTGGCCGCCTACGGGTCGGACCAGAAGCCTTACCGGATGGAGATCGGCCAGATCAAGGGCCGCGATGACGTGACCCGCTATCATCTGAACAGTATGTCATTCTTTTCCTCCACCTGTGATGACCGGCTGGAGGACCTGGTCGATGCGCTGGGCTTTTATAAGGCCGGCAATAAATTTACCTATGAAGGGGCCACCCCTCTGACAGACGCCATGCTGGGCATCCGCTATGTGGCAGCCAAGGAGGAGCTTTCTGCCTATAATCTGCAGATGGTGGACACGATCGGGGAGGAATATATTTTCGAGAACCGGCGGGAGCTGCCGATCGGTTATCTGGTGGATGATAATCTGCTGGATTGGGCCATCGTGAGCGGGGATCCCTTCAGGACCCAGAATGATTTCGCCTCCCTGGCAGCAGGCACGGAGGATCCGGTTTTCACAAGTCTGGAAACACCGGAACCGGAGATCAGCAGCGGCGAGTTTACCAGCACAGAGGACTGCCGCTGGTATTATTCCGACTCGGGCGAAGGGGAAATCACATTTCATCTGAATTTTAACCAGGGCCAGGATGTCTACGCCTATTTTGAGGCCAGCCACTGCAGCAAGGTGGAAGTAGAGTCCTACGGGAACACCGATTCCTACAGCGACGAGCGGGGGCATATCATCCATGTGGGACCCTGCGGGGAAGATGCCCAGGTGACCATGACCTTTACCCTGGATGACGAGTACAGCAGCGGCAATGTCAGACTCCGTCTGGCGGCTTTCCAGGAAAAGGCTTTTGAGGATACCTACGATGTTCTGTCTGCTTCCCGCTACAAGGTGGATTCTTACGACAGCACCCATATCAGCGGGACCATGAGCGCAGACCGGGACGGGAT
>CAMMZE010000122.1 GCA_946529195.1 uncultured Lachnospiraceae bacterium | reverse complement strand
GAACTGTCCGGTGTGCCTCTGGGCACCCTTCAGAGGATCCTTGCAGGAAAGACAAAGGCGCCGCGGCGCGATACAGTGGAGGCTCTTACAAGAGCACTGGAAACTCCTGCTCCGGAGCAGACAGGCAGCGGGGCTGCCGGCAACGGCATGAACAGATACCAGCCTTACAAACACCAGTCTTACAAAGACCAGCCAGGTCCGGAAACAGCCAAACCGGCGGCAAGTGCAGCGAATCCCGCCTCAGGCGATTATTTCCTCCCGCACTCTGCGGACATTCAGTGTGTACGTGAGACAGCGCCTCAGTATGGCCGCCGCGTCTTCACGCTCAAGGATTATCTGGCCCTTCCCGATGATCAGCGTGTCGAGCTGATCGATGGGGTCTTCTATGACATGGCCGGCCCCACAACACTCCACCAGATGATTGTCTTTCAGATTCAGAGAAGTCTGTGGGATCATGTTGAAAAAGGCAAAGGCCCCTGCATTCCGCTGGCCTCTCCAGTTGACGTTGTCCTGGACAATGACCAGTATACGGTCGTCCAGCCCGACGTTCTGGTCGTATGTGACAGGGACAAATTTCGCGACGGCAGGGTCTATGGGGCTCCGGACCTTGTCGTAGAGGTTCTCTCCCCCTCCACCCGAAAAAAAGATATCAGCCTCAAGCTTTACAAGTATACCGAGGCAGGTGTGCGCGAATACTGGATCGTGGATCCGCCGGCCAGGCAGATTGTCGTATTTGACCTGGAGCACGATGGGGAAATCGCAGTCTACGGAGGGCCTCACGGAGCCGGGCCGAATGGGGCCGGCCTGAAGGTTCCGGTCTCAATATGGGATAAGGAGCATGTCATCGACTTCGAGATGATCTTCTCATTCGCAGAAGTACTCGAGAAGTGAATGGCGAAGGAGCCGGTATCCGCTTACAGCAAAACAACAAAATACCTATGCGACCATTTGGGGATCCCTTCTGTCAGCCATAACCCGACTACTCCTGCCTGCGATTTTTGGATTCCTTCTTGATTTGCCTATTTGCCCACAGTATAATAGGATAAAACGATTTTTCAGGGAGGATGACACTATGATTTCAACAAAAGGACGATATGCGCTCCGTGTCATGATCGATCTGGCTGAAAATGATGACGGGAAATATATTCCGCTGAAAGAAGTGGCTGACCGGCAGGGAATCTCCAAGAAATACCTGGAGATCATCGTCAAGGACCTGGTGAAAGGGAAGCTCGTCAGCGGTGCCAGCGGCAAGGGCGGAGGCTACAAACTGTGCCGGAAGCCGGAGGACTACACGGTAGGGGAGATCCTGGATCTGACGGAGAGCTCCTCCATGACAACGGTCGCCTGCCTGGCGGAAAATGCCGAAAAGTGCCCGCGGGCAGCTGCCTGCCAGACCCTGCCCATGTGGGCGGAGTTTGACCAGATGGTCCACAACTTTTTCTATGGCAAGAAGCTGAGTGACCTGCTCTGATACTCCGGATGCGATTGGCGGAAGCCAAAGAGTCTTCTCCGTTTCTCCGGATATAGTTTCTGACGCAAAACACAAAAGACAGACAGATGAAATGACATCCACCCCGTTTCCGGGTGTCAGTTGTCTTCTCATCTGCCTGTCATGAAAGGACACATGATTTCTGTCATGCAAAATCTTGTGGAATCATGTGGAAGCGGCGGCTGTCTTTCCGCCGCACCTCAAAGATTTCTTATTTACAGTTTTTTCTTTTTACTGTTTCTGTCTTCCGGGATTCTTTCTATCTTACACGAGTGCTCCTTTTTTACCGGATCGTAGTTAATCCCAACCAGGAGAACCTCTCCGCCGTAATTTTGAAACACCGCAGGATAGTTTCTGTCCCGGATCTGTTTGATGGCTCCCTCTGCCGACCGGTTCCATTTGAGTTCAACCAACAGAGCGGGCATAAGTGTTCTCTGACGGGGAATATACACAACATCTGCAATTCCATGCCCGCTGGGAAGTTCTTCCACCTTCATATATTTATCGATGGCTGCAATATAGGCAAACTTAATGACATATCTGAGGGCCTGCTCATCATTATAGAAGGTTGGGGCATACTCCATATCACGGACTTTGGTGATGGCACGTGCAACCGCTGCTTCATCGCCTCCAATCGTGTCTGCCAGCAGCTTTTCGGAATTCCGGATCAGTCTGATCCATCGGTTTCCCACATCCCTGCTTCCAAGAATCTGACGGAACTCGATCCGTATTTCTTCGTTGGGGATGCGGACAGTCCCTTCATTCTCATGGTAAGTCAAATACCCCAGATGGATCAGCAGTGTGAGGACGTCATCCTTGTTTTTAAATGTCTCGAGATCATTTTCAAACGAATCTGTATTGACTTCGATCTCTTCACCTGCGATCAGTCGCGCCACAACTTCCTGCAATCCATCAAAGTCCATATTGATGTAGGTCAGCAGAGATTCCGCAGCTGATGTCTTCTGCCAGTAGGAACGGCATTTTTTGTTATGGACCGCACGCATCACAGAAAAAGGATTGTAGACAGGCCCGCATTCCGGAAATTCATACCCGTCATACCAGGATCTGAGCTCCTCATAATCTATATCTTCTCTGTCACACAGGCTGATCACTTCAGATTCTGTAAAGCCTGTATATGGAGCAAAATCGCCGGGATATAAAATCGGGTATTCTATAAAATCAGAGATTGCCGACTGTGATCCATCCTTTTTGATGGGGAGAATGCCCGTCATATAGGCTGCGGCCACTGCTTTGGGTGTGAAGTTTCCGTTTTTGAACCACGACCGCAAAAGATTCAGAAAAGCCTTTTGAGTTACACGATCTCCGGCAGCCTCTCGAATCACCGCATCCCACTCGTCAATGATAAATACAAACTGCCGCCCGGTCTTCTGTGCACAGGCAAGAATGCAGTCAGAGACGTCACGCATCTTTTCAAGTTCCGGATAATCCTGCACAAGATCTGAACGGATTTCATCCATAATTCGGACCGTGACATCTGAAACAGCAAGGTGTTCCCTGTTTAGATCTGAAAGGAATCCGGAAATATCAAGATAGATCACCTGATATTTGTTCAGATGTTTTTCGAAATCCGGCTTCAGGGAAATATCCATGTTCCGGAATAGGTCATGTGAATCACAACTGCAGTCGTAGTAGGCGCACAGCATCTGGGCTGCATAGGATTTGCCGAAGCGGCGAGGCCTGCTGACACAGGTGAGCTTGGTATTGGTCCCAATCGTCCGGTTGATCAGCTCGATCATGGCCGTCTTATCTATGTAGTTGGACCTTGCAATCTCGGCAAACGCCTCATTTCCCGGATTGAGATACTTTCCCACGTTTCTCTCCTCCTGCAGCAAAAAGAAATGATCAATACCAGTTCTGAAAAGAGTCTTTCCGCTCTGATTATAGCACAGCTCCGTCAGCTGCGGAAATGCAGTGTCACACTCAAAGCAGAAGCGAAACAACACATAAAAAGACACCCGGTCCGAAGACCGGATGCCTTTTTATATAAGGGATAAAAAATGAGTTTGTCTGTTTATATGCGCCTGCGCAGCTGCAGCTGCGCAGACATAAACGATTTAGCTGAAACAGCTGTCAACAGCTGTCAGATCAGTCCCAGAGAGCCTTGTACATCGCAACGATCTCTTCCTTGGTCGCGATGCGCTGTGTGGTCTGAGGGCTGCCGCTGGCCAGAGCATCGTCAGCCATCTTGTCGATCGCTGCGAAGAATTTCTCTCTGTCAACGCCGAACTTCTCGAGGGTAGGGATCTCGAGCTCGTCGACCATGTCCATAACTCTCTTCTGGAAAGCAAGAGCTGCGGTCTTGTCGTCGTCTGCCTCGGTTGCAACACCGATGGCTCTGCCGAGGGTTCCGAAACGCTCATAGGTGCCGGGAACCATGAAGGGCAGGCAGACCTTGATCAGCATGGAGTTCGCGGTTCCGTGAGGAACATGGAACAGAGCGCCGATGGGGCGGCTCATGCCGTGGATCAGGGTCGTGGAGGAGTTGGTGAAGCAGATGCCGGCCTCGAGGGCTGCGATGGACATCTGGACTCTCGCTTCCATATTTGTGCCGTCGTGATAGCAGGTGGGCAGATTTGCGCAGATGCGCTTGACTGCGGACAGGCCGAAGGTATCGGACAGAGGCTGGGCCTTTCTGGAGGTGTAACCCTCGAAGCAGTGGCACAGAGCGTCAAGGCCGGTGTTGGCAGTGACGAACTTGGGAGCTGTCATGGTGAACTGAGGATCGATGACTGCGAGAACGGGAACGATGCTCTTGCCGATCAGGTTCATCTTGACCTGCTTCTCAGTGTCAGCGATGATGGTGGTCTGTGTTGCCTCGGAGCCGGTGCCTGCGGTTGTGGGGATCGCGCACATGGGAGCTACGTCGACCTCGAGGGGCTTGCCCATGTAGTCAGCGATCTTGCCGCCGCCTGCTGCCACGACTGCGCATGCCTTCATGGTGTCGATGCAGCTGCCGCCGCCCAGAGCGACCATGAAGTCACAGCCTTCTGCCTTGTACATCTCAACAGCAGCCTCGACCATCTTGTCGGTGGGCTCGCCGGTGATGTCGGAGAAGATCGCGTAAGCCATGCCCTGGCTCTTGAACATATCCTCAACCTTGCCTGCGTTGCCGAGCTGGATCATCATGGGATCGGTGACCAGCAGGGCCTTCTTGCCGAGTGCGCAGATGGAGGCAGCTGCCTCATTGAGGGAATTCTCACCAGTGTAGATCTGAGAGGGAATAACAAAATTTCTTGCCATTATAAAGTACTCCTTTCGAAGCGCCCTTACCGGCGCCCCTCGCGTCCTGTTTTATCCCGGCATGCCGGAGAAGT
>CAMMZE010000121.1 GCA_946529195.1 uncultured Lachnospiraceae bacterium | reverse complement strand
CTGAGGAATGGATGAGTGAGTGCAGCCGGGCATTTGTGATATGTAAAGAAGAGACAAAGCCAGTTTCTTTGATTCACAGCATCTTCTAATAGGGGAGACAATCGGTATGATTACAAGAGAAAAAGCCAGTGGACTGGCTAGAAAAGCGCTTCAGGCCAGACATTTTTCCTATCATCCTTATTCTGGATTTGCGGTTGGAGCTGCCCTCCTGACCAGGGCTGGGAAGATCTATACTGGGTGCAATATCGAAAATGCAGCCTTTACGCCGACTAATTGCGCCGAGAGGACAGCATTTTTCAAGGCAGTCAGTGAAGGAGAAAAGGACTTTGCAGCCATTGCAGTTGCAGGCGGGGCAGAGGATGCCGCCTTGCCGCTGGAAGACTGCCCGCCCTGCGGCGTCTGCCTGCAGGTCATGATGGAGTTTTGTGATCCGGCTTCCATTGAAGTCATTCTGGTCCGCTCAGAAGACGACTACAGCATCCTGACCTTGGCAGAACTTCTGCCAAAGGGGTTTGGACCGGGAAATGTCAGGGAGGAGTAAGACGGTGGAGAGAATCGGAATTATTTCGGATACACACGGGATCCTGCGGCCGCAGGTTCTGGAGGAATTGAAGTACTGCGCTTATATCCTGCATGCAGGGGATGTGACAGATGAACCTGTTCTCGACAAGCTCCGTTTTTTATGTAAAAAGATCTATGTGGTGAGGGGCAACTGCGACTCCGGGACCTGGGCATCCATGCTTTCTCCCAGACTCCGCTTTGAAATCGATGGAGTCCGCTTTCTCATGACGCATGACTTGAAGGGAATGTTTGAAGAGATTCCGGATGTTGATGTCGTCATATCCGGACATACCCACCGGTATTCACTTTCTAAAAAAGGAAAAACGACCTATCTGAACCCGGGAAGCTGCGGCTTTGCCAGGTATGCAAACAGCGGCGTCACCATGGCGGTCATGCTGGTCGAAGACGGAAAGGTCATTGATATCCAGAAAATAGAGTTTTAGAAAAAAAGGCTGCGTATCCTGCCTGTCATGGCAGAATATGCAGCCTGATCTGTTCTGCAGATACGGAAGAGGAGCAGCAGAGGCTGACAATATATCCGGGAGACAAAAGCCACTGATAAAAGTGCAAGTCTTCATGCGGTGAAATGACTTGCATGCACCCTTCGGGAAAGGGTGGGGCTCCGGGCAGCAGGAAATCGGTCTGGTCCAGATGATAGGCGATCCCTTTACCGCTGTATTTACCGTAGGCCTCCTTGAGGGTCCAGAAACGCATAAAGACTTCGTCGGAAGCCGCCCCGGCTCGTAAGTACTGTTCATACTCAGAAGGGGAGAGCACGCGTCTGGCCAGATTTTCTCTGGGCGGACGGATCAGTTCGGCATCGATGCCGATTTCTCCGGAAGCGATACCGCAGCAGACCAGACCGTGGCTGTGGCTGATATTATAGGAGAGACCGGATCCGGGAAGATAGGGCTTCCCCTTTTCTTTTTTCCGGATCGCAGCGGTCAGCTCTTCCTGAGACAGGCAGCTGCCGGTCAGTTCACGAAGACCATGCGAAAGAAGAGACAGGCCTGCTTCATGTTCGGTTTTGCCGTCTTGTCTGCCAGGCATCTGATGCAAAAAACGAAGATAAATCTGCGGCTCTGTCATGATGATTTCTCCTTCCTTCTCGTATGATCTCTATACCATTATAGTGGAAAGCGGAGCAGAATACCAGTTTTTTCAGGCTCTGACGACAGGTGAGACTTTTCTGTGACGGCTATTGAAAATATACCCGTCTGTGTGATATAATAAACCGAATATGTGCACAGGCAAAAGACAGGAAGGGGGCATCGTGATGGTAGAGATCTTTGAGACAGATAATGGTGTGATCTTGAAACGAAACGAAGAGAAAGACGGATGTTGGATTAAGATCACGAATGCCCAGGGCTGGGAGATGGAGCCGATCGCGGCCCACTATCAGATCGACTATGATGACATGAAGGCCGCACTGGATGAAGAGGAGAAATCGCGTGTCGTTCTGGAGGACGATTATACACTTGTCCTGGTCGATATACCAGCCAGTGAGGTGCAGCATGACAAAAAGATCTATACGACTATCCCTCTCGGCATTATACTGGCAAATGATGTGATCATCACTGTCTGCAGTGAGGATACACCTATTCTGAATAAATTCGTACAGTCGCATGTCAAGGCTTTTTCGACAAAGAAGCGGACCAGGTTCTTATATCAGATCCTGCTCAATGCCATGACGACTTACCAGACTGTTCTGCGTTCGGTAGATAACCGCAGACTGGCAATCGAGGCCCGGATCGGTGAAGAGATGGAAGATGAGTCGGATCTGATCGAGCTTCACGACCTGGAGTCTACCCTGGTCTATTTCGAGACTTCCCTGCGCGCGGCCGGCATGGTTATTGACAGGCTGCGCAGATACAAGCATATCCCGCAGTTTCCTGAGGATGAGGATCTGCTTGAGGATGTACAGGTCGAAAACAGGCAGGCCATTGAGATGGCGACCATTTACAGAGAGATCATCGACGGCACCAGTGAGCTGATGTCAAACGTTATCAATAACAGGCTGAACAGCACGATGAAGATCCTGACTTCCATCACGATTGTTATGGCCATTCCGACGATCATATCCGGCCTGTACGGAATGAATGTCAGAGAAGAAGGCATGCCTTTTGCAACCTGGACTTCAGGATTCGGGCTCATTACCCTGATCACCTTTATCATCTGCGTGATTGCTCTGTGGATCCTCAGGAAAAAGAAAATGTTGTAATCATGAGGTGCTGATTTGGACAATAATCATAAAGATAAAAAGGCGGCTGTCAAGAAGAATGACAGAAGCCGTATACATAATATAACGGAAGATGTTTCTTCCGGAAGCTTAGGCGAGGAGCAGGAGAAGGAAGCTCTTCGTCTGCAGCATGAGCAGGAGCGCAAAAGGGTCAGAAAGCGTCATCTGGAGTCTCTGGAAAGACGGAGGAAGATCCGCAGGAAGAGAAGGATCCAGAGGGTTCTGATCATCTGCATCCTGATCGTAGTTGCTCTGGCAGCAGTGCTGGCTATCCGGACAGTGGCCAATTTTAATACGGGTTCCCGCCATGACAGCAGGGGCATGAGCGCTTACGAAGACGGCGATTATGATACGGCCCTGCAGGAGTTCAAGGAGGCAATCTCCTACAATGAACAGGATGCCAGCTATTATACGCATCTGAGTATGGCCTATATCGAGAAGAATTCCTATGAGGAGGCTCTCGGCTATTTATCCCAGGCAGAAGCCTGCGCAGAGGATGATACCCAGCGCTGCCTGATCTGGAGAGGCAGAGCGATTGCTTATATGGGAAGCGGCCAGTATGACCAGGCAGCCCAGGCCTGCACCCAGGCACTTGAGTATGCGGGAGAGAAGAAGAAAGACCTCCGCGCAGACATCCTCTATTATCAGTCGGAAATCCTGAGCAAGCAGGGAGATTTCGGCGGAGCGGCCCAGGCCTGCTCTGAAGTATATGATCTGACCGGCGATGACGGTGCCCTTCTGATGCGGGGCATGTATTACAGCCAGCTGGGCGAGTATGAGTCGGCGGAGGCTGACCTTCGCGAAGCAATCAGCAAAAACCGCAAAAGCTACGGGATTTACCTGAATCTGTATGATATTTTACAGGCCCAGGGAAAGACGGATGAGGCCAGACAGGTGCTGGAAGATGCCCTGACTCTTTCCGGCAGCAGCGGCGAGGCCAATTATTACAGGGGCATGATCTATTTGAAGATCGGCGACCTGGAAAATGCCCAGGTTATGCTGGACTCTTCTTTGGAGAAGGGTTATGCGGCGGCTCCGCTCGGACAGGCTGTTCTGGCAGCCCAGAAGGAGGATTATGAGGCCGCGCTCGCAAGCTGTGAGCAGTATCTGGCAGAGGCAGATCCGGAGGATACGGAGCTTCTGGCCAAGGCTTATAATCAGTACGCCATCTGTCTGCTGCATGAAAAACGGTATGAAGATGCTGCCGCAGCATGTCAGGAGGGCCTGGCAGCCGGATCCCGTGATGCGGATAAGTCACTGCGGAGCAATCTGACGGCAGCCTATGAGTACATGGGAGACTGGGACAGTGCCTATGCAGCAGCCAAAGACCTGTATGAAAAGTATCCCGGGGACGCGCAGGCAGAGAAAGAGTTCCATTTTCTGGAAAGCCGCGTCCTGAACTGATGACAGGAGGATCTATGACACAGACATATGATTTAGCACAGCAGCCGGAACTTGTGATTCTGGCTGCTGTTTCTGACAGAGATGAAAATATTACCCTTTCTTCCCTGGATGAGCTGGAGGAGCTGGCCCAGACGGCAGGAGCCCAGGTCTGCGGCAGGATCATCCAGAAGCTGGAGCGCCCCAATATTTCTACTTATCTGGGAAAAGGGAAGATGGAAGAGCTGGCCATGCTGGTGGAAGAGACCGGTGCAGCCGGCGTGATCTGCGACGATGAGCTGACCCCGGCCCAGATGTCCGGTATGGCTGATCTGCTGGATGTCAAGGTGATGGACAGGACCCTTCTGATCCTGGACATTTTCGCGGCACACGCTACGACCAGAGAAGGATCCATCCAGGTCGAGCTGGCCCAGCTTCGTTACCGGTCTACCAGGCTGACAGGACTCGGAAGACAGCTGTCCAGACTGGGCGGCGGTATCGGTACCCGCGGACCCGGTGAGAAAAAGCTGGAGATTGACAGACGCCGGATCAGGGAACGCATTTCCATACTCAAAAAAGAGCTGGAAGAGGTCCGTCAGCACAGAGAGCTTTCCAGAAGCAGACGGCAGAAAAACAGCATGCCGGT
>CAMMZE010000120.1 GCA_946529195.1 uncultured Lachnospiraceae bacterium | reverse complement strand
CGCATCAGGGCAAAGGACAGGAAGGTAATGCCGATCAGGACCGGAATAAGCTGCAGAAACCTGCGAAGTACATATTTTTTCACACCATTCCCTCCTTTCCTCCGAGTATAAATCCGAGTAATAAATAAGAAAAAAGCACGCACTTCTCCCGTCTGAGAGAAATGCATGCCTTCGTGACTTGCTGATTCCAATGTGTATTTTTTTTAAAAAATGCTGTGCTTCCTGCGCAGCGCTCAGGCGCTTCTGCCGCCTGTAATCTAATCTGATTATATAGTATGCAAAAGAAGCCTGTCAAGTGATACAGTCGTTATGTCTTATGCGGTTTCGTTATCAGTCTATCACCGCCTGCTATCATTTTCCGTGTATTCCGGCAATTGCCGGGCGGATCAGTTCATAAGCGCCATGATCCGCTCTATGTCTGTGCTCCGGATGATTTCTGCCTTTTCTGATATAGAGTTCGGATCGATTTCCTGATCAGTTACCAGCACATCCGCTTTTTCAGGAGAATCCACGACTTCCTGTGCCATCATAGTAAAGAGATCCTGCAGATTCATAATCGAGGTCACATCGAAAAACTTCTGCAGAAATCCGAGCTTTGTCTCCCCGGCCACTGCAGCGCTGCTCTGCCGTGTGGTGTTAAGCCAGATCATTTCCGAAGTCTCCAGGTCGATGGCAAACAGATAGGCAAAGGTACTGTTGCAATTGACCGCAAAAGAGGTCCGCACTGTCTTCGGTTCAAAGACCTCTCCGGATCCCATCTTACTGCGGACCATATAGCCCGCCCTGCAGATACACTTGCTGAAAGGGAGACGGCTGAATACATTGTCGCACAGCACCAGATAACAGAGATCAGAATACTTCTTTTTGATCTCTTCCACATCCAGATCAAAGTATTCCGATCCGCCGTGATAGCCGGATGTCTGGTCTCCCGAATACCTGATGGCATCAGACTGTTTCCCGGCCATGGTCCGCCAGGAAAACTCTGTCTGACTGCCATCTTCCCTGATTCCGATCACCGAAAGGTCAATGTCATCCACCTTTTCCCAGTAGGTAAAAGCCCGGATAATCCTGCCTTTTTCCATGGGAATCCTGGACCCTCTGGGCAGAACGCCCCAGCCGCCGGAAGAAGCAGATTCCTGAATGGGAACAGCAATGCGGGCCATTTCCGGACCGATCCAGACTCTGCCAAGCCTTCCCGCATAGACCTCCTTCAGCTTCTCCCGGAGAAAAGCATTCAGCTGCGCAGCCGTCTCCTTAGAGAGCAAAGACTCTCTACTGATAAGTTCATCATACGTCTCTGTATGGGAAACCATCATGTTATGACGGGTAAAGGTAAATGTTCTGCGTGTTATGTCCTTATTCGCAATACCGTACTGGAAAAGCATCTGCATCAGAAGAATCCCGTTTTTCGTATCAATCTGTTCCAGAACAGAATGGATCTCTTCCTCCGACTGACAGCGGCTGAGGATGTGCACCAGCCTGCGCAAAAGAGCGCCGCTCCCCTTGCCTTCTTTCAGAATCGCAGCCGCCTGCCGGACATCTCCAGCCTCCATCGCCCGCTCAAAGTCTGAATAGACAGAAAGATTTCCTTTCCCTCTCATACAGGAAACAAACTGCTCTGCCAGCTCATCCGCCGGCTGATAATGGATATGATGCAGCAGCCCGTTCCAGACAGCCTTTTTCTCAAAGCAGGTCCGCAGGTCGCATCTGCCGGCCTCAAACAATTCATCCATCACAAGCGTGATAAACTTGCGGTCCTGATTCCTCAGATTAAGCTTTTTGACATTCAGATTTCCGTAATTGCAATAATTCAGCTCATCCACCAGCTTGATCACATCCGACATGGTCAGAAACTGAACATATTTCAGGTCCCGCAAATCCAGCAGAAGGCGGATGGCAGTATTCTTCGATGCGCAGGACACCAGTTCAAAATCATACTCCCTCAGATAACCGGCCAGAAAAGCAAACTTATCATCACTCAGCGGCCTGGTGCTTTGCAGCAGACTCTCCGCATAGCCCGCAAGGCGGTCCTTCGCCTCCTCCTCGCTAAGCACCACAAAATCCTTCACCTGCGTCTCTTCCTGAAAAACCGACCGCTCAATATACCGCTCCATCACAGAATGCCCGGCCTCATCCACCATACCCATCCCGTAAGTCTTCGCATAATGAAGAATCTGATCAAAAAGCAGCTGCTCCGGCAGAAGCTGACGAACAGACTCCGGAAAGCCCCTGTAAAAAGGCTCCGGCACATGCTGCCCCAACTGCACCGCCGCAAAAGAAATCATCTCTTTCTGCAGCAGCGCCTCCCCCGACGTAATCCGGATATCAAAAAGCTTAGCCAGCGCGCAGCGGATCTCAAAAACATTCCCGCTCTTCTGCACCGATTCATTTACCAGAATATTATGGCGAAACAAATACGTTTTGAATAAATCTTTCATAATGCCTCCCAGGTGATAGGGGACGGTTCTCTGCCACCTGTCTGTGTAAAAAAACAGAAGACATTTCTGCCCTCTGCTTTTCATAGTGATCCATGAAATCATGACCCTGAATCTCCCCAAATGATCATAGAAGTAAGGATCATTAGCTATGGACCGGGAATTTCTTCCCTTGCCTATATGATATCACATTTTTTATAATCTGCCCGGAAAAAAAGTTGCGAAGCTGCGACGGAAAAAGGGGACAGAGAACCGTCCCCTGTCACCCTGTCACTGAGGACCGTCCCCTGCCTTGCTTTCGCACACTTTAAATTATTTTGATTTATTTTCAAAATATTCTTGACATTTATTTTTTCATAGCTTATGATAAACAAAACCGTTGAAGAAGAGTAAGTAAATCTTTTCCCTGTATCTCCAGAGAGCTGCCGACGGTGAGATGGCAGCGTTACATATCAGGTTGAATGGACTTCCGAGGGCGAGCTGAAACGGATCAGTATCCTCTGATTCGGAGTATGTGAGACAGAGCCGGTCCTCTGTAAAAAAGACCCGCATATTTCTAGTATGCATGAGTGGACATGCATGGCGCATGTCAAGCCGGGTGGCACCGCAGGATTTCCGATCCTGTCCCAGCAAAAAGCTTTGGGACAGGATCTTTTTGTTTTCTGTCCCGGCAGTTTTAGCCAGCCTCAGGAGACAGTGGTTTGACCCCTGTCTTCACCAGAAGGTGACAGAGAACCGTCCCCTGTCCCCCACACAATAAGGGAGACAGAGAACCGTCCCCTGTCTCCCAAAAAAGAAAGGAGACAAAAACAATGTCGAAAAACAAGGAAATCCCCTACAAGATTTATCTGGAAGAGAATGAGATGCCTACATCCTGGTATAATGTCCGCGCGGATATGAAGAATAAGCCCGCGCCTCTGCTGAATCCCGGTACCCATCAGCCTATGACTGCTGAAGAACTGAGTGGTGTTTTCTGCGATGATCTGGTTGCCCAGGAGCTCAATGACACGGATCCCTACATCGAGATTCCGGAAGAAATCCGCAATTTCTACAAGATGTACCGTCCTTCTCCGCTGGTTCGCGCTTACTGTCTGGAGGAAAAGCTGCAGACACCGGCTAAGATCTATTATAAATTCGAAGGAAACAACACCAGTGGTTCCCATAAACTCAACTCCGCCATTGCTCAGGCCTATTATGCAAAGAAGCAGGGCCTCAAGGGCGTGACAACAGAGACCGGTGCCGGTCAGTGGGGTACTGCCCTCTCCATGGCCTGCTCCTACTTCGACCTGGACTGCAAGGTGTACATGGTCAAAGTCAGCTACGAGCAGAAGCCTTTCCGCAGAGAGGTTATGCGCACCTACGGTGCTTCTGTAGTACCTTCTCCTTCCGATACAACAGAAGTTGGGCGTAAGATTCTGGCGGCTCATCCGGGCACCGGTGGCTCTCTGGGCTGTGCCATCTCGGAAGCTGTTGAAACAGCAGTATCTAATCCCGGCTACCGTTATGTGCTGGGCTCCGTACTTAACCAGGTACTCCTTCACCAGACCGTGATCGGACTGGAAACTAAGATTGCTCTGGATAAATACGACATCAAGCCCGACATGATCATCGGCTGCGCCGGCGGCGGCTCCAATCTTGGCGGCCTGGTTTCCCCGTTCGTGGGTGAAATGCTTCGAGGCGAAGCAAATTACGAGATCATTGCTGTAGAGCCGGCATCCTGCCCCAGCTTCACCAGAGGCGTCTATGCATACGACTTCTGCGACACCGGCATGATCTGCCCGCTGGCAAAGATGTACACACTTGGATCTGACTTCATCCCGGCTCCCAACCACGCAGGCGGTCTCCGCTACCACGGCATGAGCCCGGTACTGTCCCAGCTCTACGATGACGGTTACATCAAAGCCCGCAGCGTACCGCAGACTGCAGTCTTCGAGGCAGCCGAGCAGTTCGCCCGCGTAGAAGGCATCCTGCCCGCTCCGGAGAGCAGCCACGCCATCCGCGTCGCCATCGACGAAGCCCTGAAATGCAAAGAAACCGGCGAGGAAAAGACTATTGTCTTCGGTCTCACCGGCACAGGTTACTTCGATATGGTAGCTTACGAGAAATTCCACAACGGCGAGATGGACGACTACATCCCGACCGACGAAGAGCTTGCCAAGTTCCGCGCAAACCTGCCCAAGATGGACTAATTATAAGCGATTAAACCAACCAATCTCATACATTTCATACAGGGGAGCGCCGGAAAACCGGCGATCCCCTAAAAAAAGGGGAGCTGCACTCTGCGTGCTGCTCCCCATCTCTTTATCTGATTTCTTTTCTCTTATCTTTTTTCCAGCAGTTCCTCATAGAAACCGGCATCACATGTTTCCATGAATTTCATCATTTCATCCGCAATACGGTCCGGACAATC
>CAMMZE010000119.1 GCA_946529195.1 uncultured Lachnospiraceae bacterium | reverse complement strand
AGAACGGCGGAAAGAGCCTTGTTAAAACCAATCTTGATGGCTTCACGCACACCGTGGCCTGCGGAAATCTCCTCACGGATACGTGTGAAGATAATGACATTGGCGTCAACCGCCATACCGATGGTCAGGATGATACCCGCCATACCGGGCAGAGTCAGTGTGATGTCCAGACCGTTCAGGAAGCACATCAGAGAAGCAACGTAAAGTGCCAGAGTGATCGCTGCTGCCAGACCGGGAATCCAGTAAAGAACGATCATGAAGATCATGACGATGATCAGGCCGACCAGACCTGCAAAGAGGCTGGTACGCACTGCATCGGTTCCCAGCTTGGCGCTGACTACCTTGGAGCTGATCTCGGTAAGGCCGAGTTTGAGTTTACCGGCACGGATGGTTGTCGCAAGGGCATTGGCACTCTCATAAGTGAAATTGCCCTCGATGACGCACTGGCCGTTGGAAATGGTCTGATTGACTCTGGGAGAACTGATGACTTCTCCGTCATAAATGATGTAAATGGGCTTGCCGACATTGCGGGCTGTCGCATCCGCAAAGGCTTTTGTTCCCTCATCATCAAACATCAGAGAAACGACATACTCCTGGTTGCCGTAATTATCCGGCTGCGTAGTTGCCTGCGCACTCTGGATATGGTTGCCGTTGAGCACCTCAAAATATCCTTCGAGAACCTCTTCTCCGGTCGCCTCCTCACTGGCACCCTCACAGAAACTGATGGTACCGGGATTGCCCAGCACAGAAAGAATCTCCTCTGCATTATATACACCGGGGATATCAACATTGATCCGGTTGATTCCCTGCTGGTATACCTCTGCCTCTGTACTGTAGGCAGTTACTCTCTGCTGCAGCTTATAAACGGTATCACTCATATCCTCAGCAGACGGATTCTCTTCATTTGCCTCATAGGTAATGTTGACGCCGCCCGCCAGGTCCAGGCCCAGTTTGATATTTTTCGCTGTTCCGATGTGATCCTCACCGTAACCGACTGCGGAAACATAAGTGCAGGCCAGAATCATCACGATCACCGCGATAAGAGAGACCCAGCTCCACTTTTTACTACGCATCTTCCTCTACTCCTTCTTCCGCTGCCTCAGCAGCTTTTATCATTATTGCACACTCCACACGCTTACGCATCATCTCACATCCGACTTCGTAAGCATCTGTGATGGAATGATGAAAATTCCATGCATTTGCCGCACAGCCGCCGCTGCAGTAAAATCTTGCGAAGCAGTCACGGCACTTGGGCTTAGCATAGACATTGCACAACTTAAACTCATCCCGGATGTCTGTACGGGTGATTCCTTCTCTGACATTGCCCATCAAAAACTCCTCCTGCCCGACGAACTGATGGCAGGGATACAGATCTCCCCAGGGCGTTACCGCCAGGTACTCTGTGCCGGATCCGCAGCCGGACAGGCGCTTGTAAACGCAGGGACCGCCTTCCAGATCAATCATGAAATGGAAGAAATTGAACCACTTTCCTGCTTTCCTGCGCTCTATAATCCCCTTGGCAAGCTTGTCATACTCCTCCAGGATCTGCGGAAGATCCGCTTCCTGAATGGCATAGGGCTCCTCCGGCGGAGCAACCACCGGCTCCACAGAGATCTGCTCAAAACCCTGATCGGCCAGTGAAAAGACATCCTCGGAAAAATCCAGGTTGTAATGGGTGAAGGTTCCCCTTACATAATAATTCATCTGTCCGCGGGAATCCGCGAACTTTTTGAACTTAGGCATCACAAGATCATAGCTTCCCCTGCCGTTTCGGAAGGGTCTCATCCGGTCATGAACCTCCTGCCGTCCGTCCGTACTGAGAACGACGTTGGACATCTCCCGGTTGCAAAACTCCATGATCTCGTCATTTAAAAGCACTCCGTTGGTCGTAAGGGTAAAACGGAAATGCTTATTGTGCTCTTTTTCCAGGCTTCGTCCGTACTCTACGAGCTGACGGACTGTGTCCCAGTTCATCAGCGGCTCTCCGCCGAAAAAATCGACCTCGAGATTCACTCTGCTGCCGGAATTGGCTACCAGAAAATCCAGTGCCTGCTTGCCGGTCTCCAGGCTCATAAGCGCTCTTCTGCCGTGATACTCTCCCTCTTCCGCGAAGCAGTATTTGCAGGCCAGATTGCAGTCATGGGCAATATGGAGGCAGAGTGCCTTAACCACTGTATTTCTCTTTTTAAAATCAGTGACAATCTCCTGATAATTGTCTTCTGTAAATAATCTTTTTTCCCTGACCAGTTCTTCGATCTCAGAAAAAGCCTCCTCCAGCTCCTGATCGGAATATGCGGAAGAAAGCTGCTCCATGATCTCCTGTCTGCTGTGATCTTCATACAAGGAAATAACATCATAGACTACATCATCAACCACATGAATGGCTCCGCTGTTGATATCCATGACAATGTTATATCCATTGTTTTTATACTGATGAATCACCGGGTCAACTCCTGTCTGTATGTATATTTATCATGTAATAACACGAATAAGCAGCGATTTAGGCTTTTCCAAACCGCTGCTTGATCGTAAACTTACGTCCGTCGTCCGGACGCCATAGAAAGAAAAAGCCGATTACTTCTTCTGCTCACAGCTCTGGTTGCCAACTGTGCAGGAAGTCTTGCAGGCAGACTGGCAGGATGTCTGGCACTCGCCGCAGCCGCCCTTCTTCGCGCTCTGCTCCATGGATCTGGTGTTAAGAGACTTAATGTGTTTCATAATGGATCCTCCTTCTGCAATTTGCTTGAAGTATTATATCATACCAAGCCTTGTTTTCAAAGTATTTTTTATAAATAGAACGGACAGATTACTCTGCCTTTTCTACGCTGACGATGGCTGTCTTCTGCATGGGGATACGGCAGTGTCTGTCGCTGCCGAACTCGACTACGACTACATCGTCCGCAATATCGATTACCACGCCGTAAAAACCGCTGCTGGTAAGGATGCTGTCACCTACAGCCAGGCTGGCGATCATGGAATCGAGCTTTTTCTGTCTCTTTTTGCTGGGACGATATGACATGAAGTAGATCAGCAGGGCGAAAATGACGATATAAGCGACCAGAATACCGATCGTACCTCCTGTTGCCATGCCTGAAAATGCCATAGTAGTTGCGTTCATGTTGTTTCCTCCTTAATCTTCTTTATCCAAAAAGCCCTGAAGTTTTGCTTTTTTGAATGATTCATAGCGATGCTCCCGGATGGCCTCCCTGATCTCCTCCATCAGATGGTTGTAGAAATACAGGTTGTGAATAACACACAGGCGCATGCCAAGCATCTCTTTTGCCTTGAGCAGGTGACGGATATAAGCCCTGGAATAGTTCCTGCAGGCCTCGCATCCGCAGCCTTCTTCAATCGGCCGGTCATCCAGCTCGTAGCGGGCGTTGAACATATTCATCTTACCGTGTGATGTATAGACATGTCCGTGCCTGCCGTTGCGGGAAGGATATACGCAGTCAAAGAAGTCCACGCCCCTGTCCACGGCTTCCAGAATATTTTCCGGCGTTCCGACTCCCATCAGGTAGACCGGCTTGTGTCTGGGAAGGTGGGGTACCGTCTCATCGAGAATATGGTACATCTCCTCGTGGGTCTCTCCCACGGCGAGACCTCCTACCGCATAGCCGTCCAGGTCCATCTGCGCGATCTCCTGCGCGTGGCGGATCCTGACGTCTGCCAGTATGCCTCCCTGATTGATGCCGAACAGCATCTGATGGGGATTCACCGTCCCCGGCGTCTCATTGAGCTGACGCATCTTATCCTTGCAGCGGACCAGCCACCGGGTCGTACGGTCTACAGACCTTTCAATGTACTCGCGCGTCGCCAGAGAAGGCGGGCACTCATCAAAAGCCATAGCGATGGTCGATCCCAGATTGGACTGGATCTGCATGCTCTCCTCAGGTCCCATAAAAATCCTGTGGCCGTCGATATGTGACTGAAACTCAACGCCCTCCTCACGGATCTTCCGGAGTCCGCTTAAGGAAAAGACCTGAAAGCCGCCGGAATCTGTCAGGATCGGTCTGTCCCAGTTCATAAACTTATGGAGGCCTCCGAGCTTGCGGATCACCTCATCACCGGGTCTGACATGCAGATGGTAGGTGTTGGACAGCTCTACCTGGGTGCCGATCTTTCTGAGATCCACTGTGGAAACAGCTCCCTTGATGGCCGCCACCGTGCCGACATTCATAAAAACCGGAGTCTCGATCACGCCATGAACGGTCTCCATATGTGCGCTTTTGGCTCTGCCATCCTCTGCTATTATCTGGTACATAGTTCCTCCTGTCAATTGCGTATCACTACTAGTATACTCATAACTTTCCTTTTTCGCAACCAGAAAAATAAGTAAATACAAATTCTTGCAAGCTGCCCGATTTCTTTATATACTTGTGATAAAAGCGGTAGGAAGAGCAGGCTGCTTGTAAATACATGCTCTCAGATATATCTTTATAAATGGAGGATTTAAGATGGCTGGCTCATCGTTCGGAACTGTTTTCAGAATCACAACCTGGGGAGAATCTCACGGGAAGGCAGTCGGAGCTGTCGTGGACGGCTGTCCGGCAGGCCTGTCGCTCTGCGAAGAGGATATTCAGAAATACCTGGACCAGCGGCGTCCGGGCCAGTCTGTATATTCCACCCCCCGCAAAGAAGAGGATCTGGTGGAAATCCTGTCCGGTGTCTTTGAGGGGAAAACGACGGGTACGCCCATTTCTCTCATGATCCGCAATACCTCCGCCAGGTCCAGAGATTATTCCGATCTTGCAGAAGTATACCGTCCCGGGCATGCAGACTATACCTTTGATCAAAAATATGGCTTTCGTGACTACCGGGGAGGCGGCCGTTCTTCCGGCAGGGAG
>CAMMZE010000118.1 GCA_946529195.1 uncultured Lachnospiraceae bacterium | reverse complement strand
GAAGACGGCATACGATATCATATTTTCTGCCAGGTGCAGGAAACCGATGCGGAGGGGAAGCCGGCAGGAATTCCTTTTTTCCGTGCTTTTCCTGTTTATGACGGCACAATTCTGAGACTGACTTACGGAAAGGGTGGAAATATCTGTACATCCCGGGCCCCGGAAAAGGCGCGTGAGATCGGCCTTTTGTCCTATCTTTCCGGGGACAGCGCCAGACCGGTCTGCTTTATCCCCTGCAGCGATGCAGCCAGAGCGGAGGAAGAAAGCGGAAAACTCGTCAGGATCATTTATGAAGACAGGGATCTGAGCGGAAATAGCAGGGGATCTCTAAAGCTGCTCATTTCAGAACTTTAGGAGGAATCGATATGGGAGAAATCTTGGGACTGGATCTATTTGGGGCCGATCTGGATATCTTCGGAGAAGCTTCCTCTGTGGTCGGAGAGCGCAAAGGCAGACTTGTGACTTTGGTCATAGACTATTCCTTATCAGCCAGGCAGATCCTGCCGGCGGCGGCTGTGACCTGCTATGACATCATGAACAGGTGCCTGCTCAGCGACGGAAAACAGACAACCTTCGGACTGCTGATCTATGGAAACGGGGACCAGATGAAGCCTGTCTTTTCTGACAGCCCTTCTGTGATCCTGGAGCATATGTTCTCCGCGAAAAACGGAGGAGGCAGCGGAAACGGAGTTGAAAATACGGGAGAAGCACTCCGGCTTGCCTGCGAAAGTATGCAGACAATCCGGACGGAGGAAGGGGCACAGGCGGAGATTCCGCCGGAGAACCGGGTTCTCTTTCTCTTTACAGATTCCCCGTCCAGCGAGGAGGCTGATCTGAGAAGGATGGCCAGGAAGAAGGATATTTTTGAAGCCTGC
Source organism: uncultured Lachnospiraceae bacterium (assembly GCA_946529195.1). The sequence goes on along the minus strand of CAMMZE010000118.1, from coordinate 3,992 downwards.
CCGCCCATTCGGTCTGCCGTTTTATTTGTACCGGCAGAAACGAGAGCCTTTCAGGTGCATGCTTCCCGCTATCAGTTTCCCATGGTCGATGGACAGGGAAGAGCGGACAGACACCGGGCGCCCTACATTTTCCCTTTGGAAACCGTGGTGCGGGAGAGAGTCCTGCAGAATGCGGAAACCAGTGAGGATTGGATCGATCAGCTGCTGGCGGCGATCAGTTAGGAGGAGAGCATGAGCGATTATATTTGTTACTGCCTTCTGCAGGATGGAAGCGGCAGCCGCAAGCTGGCAGAGCGCTTGTCAAAGCTGCAGGAATATTATGAGAGAACCAGCTTTCCGGATCTGCCCAGCCAGGCTTTTGTCTATGGAGACCATGAGGCGGTCTGCAGACCTTTTCAGACATTCCCCAGAGGCTGGAGAACCGGCATCGATGCCGGCATGGGCAGATGCCGTCTGCAGGATATGATGGCCCTTTCCTGGCACCTGCTGAGCTCTGTCATGGGCAGACAGGCGGGAGCCTCCTGCAAGCTGGTCTTTTTATCAGAGATTTCTCTGGCGGCAGAGGAAGAAAGCGCTGTTATTGTCGGGGACCAGCTGCGCAAGCTTAAGGAGCAGGGCCTGGAGATCATTTTCGTCTCCTGCAGCCCCGAGGCAGATGCAGGCCCCCTGCGGGCTCTGGCAGATCTGGAGATCGGCGCAGGGGAAGACGCAGCCTTTATTTTAGGAGGATCATGATGGACCACGATTGGAAAAAAGAGAAAGAGAAGGAAATCTCCGGAAAGTTTTCGATTCCCGGAATCGGGAGAGGCGTCAAGCTGCCGAAATTTCCTCCTTTTCACGGAAAAGAGGAGGAGAATGACGCACCTGTCCTGAATGATCCGGATACCGAACCCAAAGAGGAGCCGGACCGGATCACCATCACCATGCTGGGGGTCAGCGGTTCCGGAAAGACCATGTTTTTGTCAGGGGTCCATCAGTCTCTGATCCAGGACAGCTGTTCCGGCATCAGTCTGGCGGGAGATGACAGCCAGCCTTCGGCAGATCCTTCTGTGAAGGTGACCAGACAGATCAGAGAAATCGCCCTGACAGAACACTACAGCAAGGGGGAAGGCTGGGTCTTTCCTCTGGGCACCAACCGGACGGTGGAGTATCCGCTGCGGCTTCTTTATCAGGAGAAAGAGGTCTGCGGGCTGGATTTCCTGGACTATGCGGGCGGCCAGATCGCAAATATTCTGGATCTGCCGGAATCCAGTCTCAACACAGACCAGGACAAGCTTCTGACGCAGCTGAAAAAGAGCGATGCCCTGCTGATCTTCGCGGACGCGGATGTGATTGCCCGTCACCGGGTTTTTGCAGGTGATACAGAAATGGCCATGTGCAGGAGTGAGGCCGGCGTAGATAAGGTCAATGAGCTTTTCAATGAGCTCAAGTCTTTCTACAGCAACCGGGCCATGACTGTCCTGATTGTTCTGACAAAGACGGATAAGGTGCCGGATTCTATGCGGCGCAGCAACTACGCGGAGCTGGTGGAACGGACCAAGGAGGTCTACAGAAATCTGTGGACGACCCTGCGTCAGAAAAGCGAGGATACAGACCATCCCTGGTCAATCGGCATCGTGCCGGTGACAGCTGTCGGGCGCGGCAATGAAGTGCGCCATCTGAAGACAACAGAGATCCGCGACGGGATCCCGATCGTGATCGAAAAGGATGTTGCGGTAGACTTCCCCAGACCGGAAAACATGGATGCCGCTATGGTATACGCAGTTGCAGCGATCATGAAGCAGAAGTGCCAGAGACTGGTCAGGGAGGAGAAGTTCCTCATCGGACAGAAAAACAGCCCGGATCCCGTGATCAAAAAGGCCGCATGCGACAGGAGTGATCAGCTGGAAGCACTGCGCAGAAAAATGGAGAAATATGTGATCGATCTGACCCAGACCAATGGGATTATCTCCAGGATCCTGGAGAGGCATGACGTGCTGGGCTGGTGGGTGAACTAAGGTCAGGCAGGTGTTGGTATGCAGTTTGAGATAGTATTAAACAGCCGGACCTACAGCCTGGACTACCGGTGGATCGCCCGTCCCGACTACATCAGCGACCGGCTTTGCGACAGGGTCAGTGACCTCATGTATCTGCTGGAGAGAGCAGGCAATCTGACCGATGAGGATTACCTGCGCAATATTTTCTTCTTCACGGATGAGAGCGGGGGCCTTCTGGTCCGGGGAGGCTATTCTGCGTCCACAGACAAATTCGGGCGGCAGATTTATTCGGTAGAAGGGATTGCCTGTCCCGCAAGAGACCTGCGTCAGTTCTGGTATGCACTTCCGGCACTGATTGCCTGGATGGCCCAGTGTCCGCTCTTTCGCGACACCTGGGTCTATGGAATGGCGGAAGAGGAAGATCTGAGCGGCCTCAGGGTGGATATCCCGGAACTGGAGGAAGAAGATGGCAGCCGTATGCTGTATCAAAGCGGTTTTCTGACGGCCTGCCCGCCTTATGTACAGGACTGCCTGCATTTTCTGCAGGAAGATGTGCTGGCCGCAGACCAGGTATTTCCCTTTGCTTTTATCCCGGGGGATTCCAGACTTTACCTGGAAAATCTGGCAGCAGGGCTGGAGGCAGAAGCAGCAGAGAGGGTCTACACGGTCAGGACAGTGACGCAGATGCAGCCGCTTCCGGGGCCGGAAAAGAATGTCTTTTCCGGGGCGAAAATTCTGGATGACCGCTATCACATCGATCTTGAGATCTTGCGGGAAGAAGATAATTATTTTGCCAAGCTGACAGCTTTGGATCAGAGGGGCAGAGAAATTGCCTATATGGACAGGGAACTGACCTTTAACGCGGTGGGACTGGAGCTTTCCAGACTGGAGAGCGCAGCCCAGCAGCTGCGGGCAGCTGTCCGTCTCTACGGATACCGCAGGGAGGTGTAGGATTTGAGAGAAAAACAGGTGATCCAGTATCAGATTCCGCAGAATATGGGCACGGCAAGCGCCCAGGAGGCGGAATTCGGCCCTCTGATGGAGTACTATCAGATGTGCCGCAGGTACGGGACGGATTATTTTGAAGAGAATCCCGGAAATACGGTCTATCATCTGGTCCTGGCAGACCGGACGATCCTCTTTTCCTTCCTTCGGAAAAAAGACCGCTATTATGTGTCATATCTGGCCTGCTCCAGACATCAGATGGCAGACGCCTGGCTGCAGATTATGGAGGAGATCAGAGCCATTCGCAGGCAGACCGCCAGGAAGACAGACCGGGTGACGGAAAGTGATCAGTTTTTTGAGAAAAATCTGCAATTGCTGGAGGCAGATATCAACCGGAGTCTCAGACCATTTTCCTTTGTCATCAGCTCCCTGCCGGAGGAATGTTTTCCCCAGACAGATCAGGTCAGGCTGTATAACCAGTATCATGTTGAGGGGGTCAGACCGGAAGAAATCCTGGTCCCTTATCATGCCGGAGACGGAGGAGCCAGAGCCATGCAGGATTATGGCAGAATGCGGGAGACTGTGATCCGGGAGTCTTTGCGCAAAGGCAGAGGGGCCTTTTGGGAAGCCGCGCGGGCAGACAGCAAAAAGCTTCTGCGCAAGGCGTCAGAACCGGTGAAGACAGCAGGTCCGGACCTCATGCGGATGTCTGCTGTGGAGGATGCCTTTTTCCGGCTGTGGGAAAAATAATGGTTGCTTTTTGATGGAAAAATGATATAATAGCCGGGTAAGCTAACATGGCTCAGTTGGTAGAGCGACGCACTCGTAATGCGTAGGTCGGGGGTTCGAGTCCCCCTGTTAGCTTTTTTTATGTGTGAAAGTTTTTCTGTAAATAAAGATATCCTAAGATAATTGACGAGCTGTATGGCGGTAAGATTACCGTTGTCCAGCTCGTTTTGACTATACCTAATCCCATTGAGTTCGTCAAGAATTATGATAAAATTGGTATATAATTATATTTCAGTTTTATAGACAAATGGAGTTTTAAGGATCACGGAGATAATGATTGAA
>CAMMZE010000117.1 GCA_946529195.1 uncultured Lachnospiraceae bacterium | reverse complement strand
TACTTCTCGATCATTCGTGCAAGGAAAGAGGCACAGCGCTCCATATTACAGCGGCTGATCGTATCCAGATCCTCCTGACTGTATTTGTACTCACTTTTGCCTCTTACAAGCATCATTCTCTGTCCTCTACAATAAATGTTCTCAGTTTTTTTCAGCAAAAACCTTTACCCTGCTGGCATGAATAGCCTGTCGCAATATGGAACGCGTGTTCTCTTTTTCCTGTGGATATGCTATACTGTTGCTGACTGTTCCCGCTCCGGCTGACAGCTTTTCTTCCGGACATGTCTGGTTGCTCACAGCCCGGCATATCTTCTCTGTTCTCCGGCTTATATTCAGCTTAGCATAGAAGGTGTCTGATGCCATCCCGAGACGGTTGAACGAAAGTTGCACTGTTTCCATTCCAACTACGAACTGATCCACTGCATGTTTCAGGATATAGATGGGAACAACCGATTCTCATGGAACTGCAGAAGGGAAAGGAGACCTGACGCATATGGAACGCTGTGATTTTTCATCTGTTTCATCCATCCTGCTCCGCCATGCCCGCCAGGGTGCCGCATACAAGCAGGAGACTTACATTGAGAACCTTTTTAACTCTGTCATCAACCATACAAGCCTGAAAAAAGGGAAAATCAATAAGGCAACCGTAAGTAAATGGCTGAGCGGCACACTGCGGGTGAATTCGGATATCACGGAGTATTATCAAAGAGAAAAGAGGCGGAATGATATGATGGAGGATATAGAGAATCTTATCCTTCCCCGTATCGCTGATCCGGGACTTCTGGTCCAGGAGCTGTATGATCTTGTCTTCCAGGATGCCGATATATCAGAGGAAACTAAGAATGATCTCTGCAAGGGCAGTCCCTGGAAAGAGCCTGGCGAAAAAGCAGCTTTCATAAGAGACCTGATCTGCTTCGGGATGGAGCGCCGGTTCATTAAGAGAGACGCGCACTTCAAGGCAAGCCTGGCCGCCGATCAGATTTCTCCGACCGTTGCAAACTATATTTTTGATGAAGGCGTCCCCGGACCATGCCGTCACTTCTGCGGCAGGAAACGGGAGATCAGCCTCCTGCATGAACTGCTTTGCCGGGAAGGGAAGGCCTTTATTCACGGCATTCCGGGGATTGGAAAAAGTGAGCTGGCAAAGGCCTATGCCAGGGTGCATAAACAGGATTATACCAATATCCTGTACCTGTCCTATTCCGGCAGTCTGAAGAAGGATATCACGGATCTTCCTTTTGCAGATGACCGCCCCACGGACTCAGAGACAGACCGGTTCCGCAAACATAACCGCTTTCTCCGTACCCTGAAGAGCGATACTCTGATTATCATCGACAATTTCGACGCGCTGCCTGCGGATGACAACTTTCTCCCTGTCGTGCTCAAATACCGCTGCCGGATCCTTTTCACCACCCGCAGTGTTTTCTCAGAGTACGCAGGGATCGAGCTCACGGAAATAGAAGACACGGAAGATCTTTTTCATCTTGTCTCCTGTTTCTATCCGGAAGCAGAGAAATCCCGCCCCCTGATCATGGAAATTCTGGAAGTCATCCACCGCCATACTATGTGCACGGAGCTGGTGGCGAGGCTCCTGGCAAAAGGACTGCTGATGCCTGACCAGGTGCTTGAACGGTTAAAAAAAGAGCATGCCTCCTTCAGCAGCTCCGACAGGATCAGCATCTCAAAGGACGGCAGGAATACAAGAAAGACTTACTATGACCATATCCGGACACTTTTCTCCCTGTTCCGGCTGACCGGCATACAGATGGACATCCTGAGGAATCTCTCCCTGATTCCTCTAAAAGGGATCCATGCGAGATTATTTGCGAGATGGATGGATTTCCAGGATCTCAATGATCTGAACGACCTGATTGAAATGGGCCTGGTTAAAGAGCGTGATGAATTCAAGGTATCCCTTCACCCGATGATCCGTGAGGTGGTCATCAGTAATCTGCCCCCGGGGATCTGCAGCTGCAGAACACTCCTGAAAAGCATCCAGGCCGAATGCCTTCGGCATGGAGAATTTATTCCTTACCACACCCTTATGTTCCATGTGATCGAGAACACAATCTCCACTGCCATCAAGGATGATGAGTCCTTTTACCTCCAGTTCCTGGAAGATGTCTTTCCATACATGGACACATACGCATACACAGAAGGCATGCAGCAGGTTGCCGACGAAATTGAAAAGATCCTTCAGAGCAGGCCCTCTGATCCGAAGGATCATGCGATCCTGCTCCTTTACCGTGCCAGACTGTCAACTGACTCCGGGAAAGCGGTTTCTTATATTCTGGAGGCATTGCGCCTGCTGCCGGAGACAGACGCCGGAAACGCTGCACTGACAGGAAATCTGCACTCCTCCCTCGGTGATCTCTACCGGCTGCGCAAGGAATACTTCCCCGCCAGGCAGCATATGGACAAGGCCTTGTCGGTCTTCCGCCGCTTCGGCCTTGAAGATACCCATGACTTCACGACAGTCTATATCAACTATTCCAACTTCCTCCTGCAGACAGGATTCCCGTTGGAGGCACTTGATAACCTGATGAGGCTTGAGCAGCGGATGGAAGACAGCAATTTTTATTCGGTCGATTATATGCTGCTTGAGGAAACCCTGTTATATGCCTGCCTCTCTCTGCAAAATGTGCAGAAAGCAAGACTCACCGCCAGCAGGCTTCTACAGCTCTACGATGTCTTTTATGAAAATGACCCGGAAACCGCGGCGGCGAAAAAAGCCATGGTCATGGAAGCCTTTCAGAAAGCCCGCCTCCGGCTCGAGTGACAGACTGCAGTCCGTTCACGTTTGACACCATGACGCCGGAACATGTTCTGACCCGGAAACCGCACTGCGGCAAAAAGATCAACTAAGTTCCCCGTTATGGGAAAGCATCCTACCTGCCTTTTTCTACTAATTTTTCCTAAGTTCCTACGTTTCTCTAAGGACGGCTGCTGTCAGTCGTCCTTTTTTAATTCTGCATGTTTTCTGCCTGTTTTCAGTGAAACTTTCGTTCAACCTGGACCTGATGGCAACAAGCCCTTACTGTTGTATCCTTGATGGAAAGGTGAACACACAGTTTTCTCATCCCCATCGAGGTGACTCCTGCATGATGAACTACATGACTTCCAAAACCCGCATTCCCCCTTACATGGCGTTTCCGCGTTTTTTACTTGCACTGAATCTCAGTGAGACCGCCCGTCTGGTCTATACTGTTCTGCTCGACAGAGCCAGGCTTTCGCAGGTGAATGCCAAATATGTTGATAAGGACGGCCGGGTCTATCTGATCTATCCGATCGAGTCTCTTGCGGAGGCGATCCACAGGAGCGCAATGACCGTCAAGTACGCTCTGCGGGACCTGGAAAAGCTGGGATTGATCGAGCGGCGACGGCAGGGCATCGGGCAGCCTAACTGCATTTACGTTAAGTTTCCGTCAGACAGCCATCCGTCTCTTTCCCTGCAAGGAAACATTTCCGCTTCCTTACAGGATACATTTGATCAGGACACGGTCTCTCCGTCAGACAATAAACTGTCCCTGTCACAGACAGATTTCTTTCCCTCTCATGGACAGGATCCTGTCTCTCTCACAGACAGAAATCTGTCCGGAAATAAGAATCATAGAATCAAAGAAACAAAGAGCAATAAAGATATAGAGAACAGGCGAGCCCTCACAGCCTTTGGGACTTATCACAACGTGTTCCTGTCCGCAGAGGATCTGGAGAAGCTGCGGACACAGATTCCTGATTTCCGGAAATATATTGACAGACTTTCCGTCTATATGCAGTCCAGAAAGAAGACATACCCGGACCATGCCGCGACGATTCTCCGCTGGGCTCAGCAGGACAATGCCGTACAGCCAGTGCGCACATACACATATGAGGAAGGAGAAAGTTTATGACCGGATCAAATGCTTTGAAAGATTCCACGATGCAGTCCCACGTGCAGGCAGAGACAGGGACGAACATGCCGATCTCCCTGCCCTCTCACACCAGTCTACAGCAGGACCTTGAGGAGGATGAATACATAGATTCAGAAAATGGCCTGATCTACTGCGCAAGGTGCCATACTCCCCGGCAGGGAAGGTACCGCCTCCGGCTTCTTGGACGAGATCTGACACCCCGCATCCTCTGCAGGTGTCAGATGGAAGAAAGAAAAATATTGGACGAAGAACGGGCCCGGAAGGAACAGATGGCCAAGGTTTCCAGACTGCGGGCATCCGGACTTCAGAACAAATTTCTTCATGAATGCAGGTTTGAAAAAGACACTTTGCACAGTCCACAGCTGGCGAAAGCACGGTCCTACGTAGAAAACTGGGACACCATGAAAAAGACAGGACAGGGCCTCCTCCTGTGGGGCCCCGTCGGCAGGGGAAAGACTTTTTTTGCCGGATGCATTGCAAACGCCCTGATCGACCGCTGTATACCTGTTTTGATGACAGGGATCCCGGATATTCTCAGTGAACTTGCAGCACTGCCTCCCTCCGAGAGAAATCATTTTATTGACAGCTTCGATGCCTACAGCCTTCTGATCCTCGACGATCTCGGTGTAGAACGAAATTCAGAATATGCTACAGAGCAGGTCTACCGCCTGATTGACAGCCGCTACCGCAGCAGAAAGCCTCTGATCGTGACAACGAACATGACTCTGAATGAATTAAAGAAGCCTGCAGACCTGGCACATGAGAGGATCTATGCAAGGATCCTGGAAAACTGCTCCCCTCTTTTGCTGAGCGGCCCCAACCTGCGCGAACAGAAAGCCGCTGATAACCTGAAGATGATGGGCAGACTCCTCAGCGGCAGCCAGCCGGAATCACATTGATTCACTGGCGAATTTCTCTCAAAAAACACTTCAGTCGGGACGTTGCTATCGTAGAGCGAGTATCGCCCGGCGAATACTTTTTCCCAAAAACGGGAAAAAGTCTCTCCGGCTGACTCGATGGGGATTGCG
>CAMMZE010000116.1 GCA_946529195.1 uncultured Lachnospiraceae bacterium | reverse complement strand
TATATCCACCGATCGGAATCCCCTGATAGAGAGCGTTGAAATAGTTGTTGTCAAAAGTCAGACGCACGGGCAGACGCTTGATGATAAAAGCCGGCAGCTCTGTGCAGGGGCGGCCCCACTGTTTCTCTGTGTAGCCCTTTACCAGCTTCTCATAAATATCTGTGCCGACCAGGGAAATGGCCTGCTCTTCCAGATTCTTCGGTTCGCTGATTCCGGCCTGCCGGCGCTGGCGTTCGATTTCAGCCTCCGCTTCCCGGGGTGTCGTTACGCCCCACATCTTATTAAAGGTATACATGTTAAAGGGCAGGGAGTACAGCTCTCCGTGATAGTTAGCCACCGGAGAGTTGGTAAAGCGGTTGAAATCGGCAAAACGCTGAACATAGTCCCAGACATGCTTCAAATTGGTGTGGAAAATATGGGCACCGTACTTGTGTACCTGGATTCCCTCGATTTCTTCCGTGTATACATTGCCCGCGATATGGGGTCTCTTGTCGATTACCAGCACCTTTTTGCCGGCATCCGCTGCCTGGCGGGCAAAAACAGCTCCGTAAAGGCCTGCTCCCACGATCAGATAGTCATACTTTTTACTCATCCAAGCCTTCTCCTCTCTCCGTCTGCCAGAATCTCAACCGGCTCTCCGCAGATAAGTTCATAGGAAGCGCCTTCCGGTGTCACCTTTACCTCAATGGTCCTGCCGCGGAAGATCACGCGGAAGCTGTAGCCCTTCCACTGGGCAGGGCAAACCGGATGGAAGCTGATCGTATCTTCTTCAAAGCGCATGCCGCCGAAGCCGCGGACGATACAGTTCCAGGTGCCTGCCATATTTGCCAGATGGAGGCCGTCTTTAGAATTGCCTTGCATATCGTCAAGATCCAGTCTTGCCGAGGACATGAAATAATCGTATGCCTTTTCCGTCTCTCCGATCTCACTGGCCAGTATGGAGAAAATGGCCATGGAAAGGGAAGAATCATGTGTAGTCACGCGGTCATAAAAGTGGAAATTCTGCTTCTTCTCTTCCTCTGTATAAGAATCCCCGAACTGGACCATAGCCAGAATCAGGTCTGCCTGCTTGCAGATCATATGGCGGTAGATGGTCAGCCCGTGATAGTGCATGAGGAGGGGCCGCTTTTCTGCTGGAATGGTCTCCAGAGGCCAGGGCTTGCGATTCAGGAAATCATCGTCCTGCGGGCAGATGCCGTCCTTTTTGGGCGGATAATACATAAGCTCTGCCGCCTTTTCCCAGTCAGCTGCCTCCTGCTCCTCATATCCGATCCTCTCACAGAGTCTCTGATAATCCTCCGGCCGCTTCTCCTCCAGAAGACGCATGAATTTTGCGGCATTGATAAAGGTCTCGGCCGCGATCCGGTTCGTATATGTATTATTATTGACCAGTACATTATATTCATCCGGCCCGGTTACACAATTGATTACGAAACGGCCATCCTTCTCCCGGCTGTAAAATCCCAGGTCATAGAAGAAACGCGCTGTTTCCACCAGCATCTCTGCTCCGCAGTCTGCCATAAAGTCCAGATCCTGCGTGCTGAAATAGTATTCCGCAACCGCATGCGCGATATCGCCGTCGATATGATACTGGGCGGTACCGGCAGGGAAATAGGCACTGCACTCCTGACCGTCGATGGTTCTCCAGGGATAGAGCGCTCCCTTTTCATGTCCCAGCTCCCTGGCACGCGCCCTGGCTGCCGGTAAAATGGAGTAACGGTACTCCAGAAGCTTTCTGGCGATCTCGGGCTGTGTATGCAGGATGACCGGCAGAATATAAGCTTCTGTATCCCAGAAATAATGTCCTTCATACCCTTCCCCGGAAAGGCCCTTGGCGCAGACACTGCGCAGGCCGTCTCTTCCGGCAGACTGGAGAATATGGAAAAGGTTAAAGCGCAGTCCCTGCAGGAGGGCATCATCGCCCTCGATAGACATGCCGGCACTTTCCCAGAATGTATCCAGATACTCTCTCTGCTCTGCCGCAAGCACAGTATAAGAAGGCGCCTGCAGGCACTCTTCCTCTGCCATAGCCATAAGCTGTGCGGCCTCATCGGCTTTACCGGCGGTATATGCGATGGATTTCTCCAGATCCAGGCAGCTCCCTGCGGACAGCAGACACTGCATGGTCCAGGAAAGACCGTCCCCTGCCAGGCAGGCATCTGCCTGACCGCTTTCACAGACATGGTTGACTGCGCAGCAGATGACCTGGCCCGAATTTTTGGTAAACTGCTGCATGGACAGACAATTGCCATCCGCCCTGCGGTTTCCGGTCTTCAGACTCCTGTCCTTGCCGCCTGCGTTTCTGGGGTCATTGGGATCTCCTGCCGCGATTCTGGCCGGACGGATCTGGCTGACCGCCTGCACATTGGCGCTGCCGGAAATGCAGTACACGCGGATCTTCATCGCTGCCAGATGCTGCCTGGTCAGGCTGACGATCCGCTCCATCTCTACTTCCAGGACAGCTCCGCTTGCTGTCTTCCAGAGGAAGCTTCTGTGCAGGGTTCCGCGGCGCAGATCCAGAATACGGGTGTGCCCCTCCACCTTGCTCCTGCCAAGGTCCAGGCTCTCGCCGTTTACCGTCAGCACCAGGCCTTTGGCATCCATCACATTGCAGATGGTCTCATGGTTTTTGGCATAGCCGTAGGCTGCCTCACCATAAACAATCGGTTCCGAATCAAATATACCGTTGATAAAGGTTCCCTGAATGGTATCCGCCCCGCTGGCAGACGCCTCCTCCAGATTGCCCCGCATGCCGATCAGGCCGTTGGCCAGGGCGAAGACTGACTCATTCTCCCGCAGGTTTTCCGGCTGAAAACCGCGCTCTGTAATTGTCCAGGGTTCAAATGCAAACTTCGTTTCCAATCTATCTCATCTCTCTTTCTTCTTACCTGCCAAGCTCCAGAAGCTCTGCAAAATTCTGAATACGGACATCTGCCTTTTCATAGCCGGCGGCGTCGCCGATACCCACGCCCGTCATACCGGCTGCCTTTGCCGCGTCAATTCCAGCAAAAGCATCCTCGACAACAATGCAGTTGTCCGGCTCCTCTCCCAGAAACTGAGCCGCTTTGATAAAGACTTCCGGATCCGGCTTGGACCTGCTGATATTGGTGCCGTCGGAAATGGCATCAAAAACATCCGTCAGGCCGACCTGCTGCAGGATGAACTTTGTATTCTTGCTGGAGGATCCGATGGCCAGTTTATGACCGCGCTTTTTGAGCACATCCAGGGTTCGGCGCACATCATCCGCCACATCAGCGGGCGTCATTGTCGCCAGCAACTCGCGGTAGCTATTATTTTTCTCCTCCATGAGAGCTTCCTTTTCTTCCCGGGAAAGAGGCTCTCCCTCCCAGCGCTCCAGAATGATTTCCAGGCTCTCCGCCCGGCTGACTCCGCGCAGGCGGTTATTGATCTGCTCATCAAAATAGACCCCGATGCGGTCCGCCATCTTTTTCCAGGCCTGATAGTGAAAACGGTCTGTAAAAACAAGCACGCCATCCAGGTCAAAAATAAATGCTTTCATTATATAAATCCTCCCAAAAGTGGTATGTTTTACTATTTCGTGGTTATAGTAGGTTATTGGTTTCCATTTGTCAAGAACAATCCGTCAGATTCCTTTTTTTGTTCAGTTAGAAAAGCAATCTGTGGCCTTTTTTGAATTTACAAAAAGACATCCTGTGGCTATAATATGATATGCTAACGAATATTAACTCGAACGGAGGTCTTCCCTTTGAATTCTGCATCTCATCAGACAAACCGCATCACGGAAGGCGTGATCTGGAAGCAGATGCTGCTATATTTCTTTCCATTGCTGCTGGGATCCTTTTTCCAGCAGCTTTACAATACCGTTGACGCGGTCATCGTAGGCCGTTTTGTCGGAAAAGTTGCCCTGGCTGCGGTCGGCGGTTCCTCCGCCATGATCGTCAGCCTTTTTGTAGGCTTTTTCATCGGCTTATCCTCAGGCGCTACGGTCACCGTCGCTCACCTGAGCGGCGCCAGGGATGAGGCCCGCCTGCAAAAAGCGGTCCATACCGGTATGGCACTTGCCATTGCCGGCGGCGCACTGATCATGGTACTCGGCTTTCCGACCGCCCGGCCCGCCCTCCTGCTTCTGGATACACCGGAAGATACCATGGCGGATTCCCTGCTCTATCTGCGGATCTTTTACTGCGGCATGATCCCCAACATGATCTACAACATGGGATCCGGCATCCTGCGGGCGGCAGGCGACTCCAAAAAGCCGCTTTATGTCCTGATTGCCGGCTGCATCTGCAATATCGTGCTGGATATACTCCTGGTTACCGTCTTTCATCTGGGCGTTGCCGGCGTTGCGCTGGCCACCATCATCAGCCAGACCCTGTCTGCCGTACTGATTTTATATATTCTCACACATACGAAAGAAGACTACCGGATCAGCCTGTCAAAGATCCGTTTTTACGGAGATTCTTTAAAGCGCATGCTGAAACTGGGCCTGCCGACCGGTGTCGAGTCGGTCATGTATACGATTTCCAATCTCATGATCCAGACCGCCATCAACGGCTTTGACACAGACGCTGTTTCTGCCTGGGCTGCCTACGGCAAGCTGGACGGCATTTTCTGGATGGTCCTGCAGGCTCTGGGCATCACCGTCACCACCTTTGTGGGGCAGAATTACGGTGCCGGCAAACAAAAAAGGATGTCCAGGAGCATCCGCACGGGTCTGCTCACAGCCATCCTCTTTTCTGCTTGTCTTTCTGCTTTCTTCTACACGTTTTGCGGACAACTCTACTATTTGTTTACGACTGACACAGCTGTCGTGGAAATCGGCGTGCAGATGGTCAGATTTCTCTGCCCTTTCTATGTTGTTTTTGTCTTCGTGGAAATCTTCGCAGGCTCCCTGCGGGGTATGGGTGAGACCCTCTACCCCATGATCATCACATTTTCCGGCACCTGCCTGCTGCGGATCATCTGGCTGCTGACTGTCGTGCCCCGC
>CAMMZE010000115.1 GCA_946529195.1 uncultured Lachnospiraceae bacterium | reverse complement strand
ACTATTTTTCAATGTCCAGATCGACTGTTACCTGGTAAAAGTCGGTGGGATGATACTCATATCCAGTCACTCCTGCCTTGGAGATCATGCTCATCTTGAGGAAGGAGCAGAATACCCAGGCATTATCATCCAGGATCACCTGCTGCATCTGCAGAGCCAGATCACTTCGTTTTGCAGGATCAAATTCCTCTGCCATCTGCTGTGCCAGTTCCTCCATCTTATCCGAATGGAAATGTCCCTTATTCTTAGAAGAAGAATCCAGACAGAAGGAGGTGAAGAAGTATTCAGGATCGCCGATGCTGGCGTTTACATTGGCGGACGCATATACATCCCAGGCGCTCATGTCTGTAATCACACTGTTATGGTCTGCTGTATTATTGATATCTACCGCAATCCCGATATCCTTCAGGGTTGCCTGCGCAGATTCAGCAAGCAGGGGCAGTTCCTGACGGCTGGGGTAGGTCAGCCATTTGATTTCCAGCTTTTTGCCGTCCTTTTCGCGGATTCCGTCTCCGTCAGTATCCTTCCATCCGGCGTCTTCCAGAAGCTGCCGGGCTCCGTCAGGATCATAGCTTTCTGTAGTCAGACTGCTTCCGCCAAAGGAAAAGCTGTCCGGGAAAGCGCCGACTGCAACTTCTCCGTTGCCGTCCAGAAGTGTCGAAACAAAGCCCTCTTTGTCGATTCCCATAGCGATTGCCTTACGGATGACCGGATCAGAGGCCAGAGGGCTCTCATAGTTCATCCAGCAGAAGAAGGCGCGGGAGGTTGCAATCTGTGAAAAATGATACTTGTCATTCTGGAAAAGGGGATATGCTTCGTAGGCCATGCCGTAGGCTGCGTCGATATCGCCTGCCTGCAAGGCGGAAGAGAGCGTATCTCCGTCAGAAATGGTCCGGATGGTCAGTTCATCGATATGAGGAGTTCCGCCCCAGTAGTTCTCATTTTTAACAAGTGACAGATGGTCGCCGCTCACACATTCCGTAGCGATGTAAGGGCCTGTTCCTGCAGTAATTCCACCGTCAAAACCGGCATCCACATCGATGATACAGCCGTAAGGATCGCAGAGATAATTGAGCAGGGCAGGACGGGGCACACTTGTCTTCAGGGTCAGCGTCTGTCCTTCTGCCGTAATTTCCTCCAGCATCAGGTCGCCAGGTGCGCGGTCATGTGTCTCGATCAGATGCTCCAGACACTGTTTTACCGCTTCTGCGTCCATGTCGCGTCCGCTGGAAAACTTTACGCCGTCACGGAGGGTGATCTTCCAGGTGTACTCATCCACATTTTCCCATTCTGTCGCAAGCCAGGGGGTCAGTTCCATCTCATCCGAGAGTTTGAATAAAGTCTCACCGATGCCGTAGCGGATCGTCGCCCAGCCGGCATAGTCGTTATGGGGATTCACATCCGGCTCCGCATTTTCCGGATTAAAGGTCGTATCTCCGATGATCATGGTTTTCTTCTCATCTGCAGAAGCGGCGCCGCTGCTGTTTCCTCCTGCGCTGCTCCCGCCGCAACCGGCCAGAAGGGCCGCTGCCAGGCAGATTGTCATAAGAAATGCTGCTGCTTTTTTCATAGTTTTCTCCTTCCTGTCAAACCATAATATTAAAGCACACTCTCAATCAGTCTTTTTGTATATTCATTGTGAGGATTCCGGATCACTTCATCCGGGATACCCTCCTCCATTATTTTCCCCTTATACATGACCAGCACCCGGTCGCAGAACTGCTGGACCAGGGCTATGTCATGGCAGATAAAAAGGATAGAAAGGCCGCCGCCGCGCTCTTTTCTCAGCGTTGCCAGCAGTTCCATGATTTCCTTCTGGATGGTCACATCCAGCGCAGAAGTCGCCTCATCGCAGATCAGCAGTTTCGGGCCGATTGCCAGTGCTCTGGCGATGGCTGCGCGCTGGCACTGACCGCCGCTCACCTCATGCGGATAGCGGCCGGCAAACTCAGGCGTCAGCCCGCACCGGACCAGCAGTTCTTCCACCTTTTCTGCCGTCTCTTTCCGGGAAATGCCGTTATTCCGGAGGCTTTCTCCGATTCCGTCCCCCAGTGTCCGCCGCGGATCAAACGATTCTGCCGGAGTCTGAAAAACCATCTGCACCTTCCGGTAAACCTGCCGCAGCTGCTTTCCCTGCACTTTGGTGATATCTTCTCCGTCAAGCAGGATTCTGCCTTCAGTTGCGTCAAGGAGCCGGGTGACCATATTGACGACAGTGCTTTTTCCGCTGCCGCTCTCCCCGATGATTCCCAGGCATTCCCCGGGCATTACTTCAAAACTGACATGGTCTGCAGCTGTAAAATCAGGATAACCGCTGCGGGTAAAAACCTTCGTGAGTCCTTCCACCGCCAGAACAGGCGCCTCCAGTATCTGATTTGTCATCCCGTTCACCTCACCAGCCTCGGTACCGCAGACATCAGCTTTTTCGTATAGGCTTCCCTTGGCGCCTCAAGCACCTGGTCTGCCTTGCCGTACTCCACCATCCTGCCGTCTTTCATCACCAGAACCTTGTCCGCCATGAACCTGACCACGCCGATATTGTGCGTCACCAGCACGATTGCCGTACCATAGTTTTTCCGCACAAAAAGCATTTCCTCCACGATCTGTTTCTGCACTGACACATCCAGCGCCGATGTCGGCTCATCCGCCAGCAGGACCGCAGGATTTAAAAGCATGGCCGCAACGATGCCCACCCGCTGCTGCATACCGCCTGACAATTCAAAAGGATAGGCATCCAGTATCCTCTGTCCGTCTTCAAAGCCTGTTTTTCTGAGCAGGTCCATCGCCCGGGCATGAAACTCTTCCTTGCTGATTTTCATATGTTCGGTCATGGTCTCATAGAGCTGCGCGCCGACTGTCCGGATCGGGCAGAAGGAGCTGCCGGCATTCTGAAAAATCATTCCCAGATCAGAGCCGCTGAGCCTGCGGATCTCTGCGGCAGACAAATCAGGCAGATTTTTTCCCTTATACCAGATGTCTCCGCGGGTGACCATCCCGGTCTCTCCCAGCAGCCCCATCGCCGCCCGGATCAGGGTAGACTTGCCCGACCCGCTCTCTCCCACGATGCCCAGGATCTGGCCCTCCTCAACGGAAAAGCTGACATCCTGCACGGCAGGGCGGCCATTGTAACTGATTTCCACATGATCATATTTCAAGATCTCTGCCATAGAAATACCGCCCTCCTTTCGAATTTTCTGCGCATTCTTTCCCGACTTTCTTCCGCGGCATCCTTCTACCTGGCCTTCGGGTCTGCGTAATCACGTATCGTATCTCCCAGGAGATTAAAGACCATAACGGAAAGAAAGATCGCAAATCCCGGGGCCAGCGTGACCCAGGGAACGGTCGTCAGCAGGCTTCTTGTATCGCTCATCATACTCCCCCACTCTGCCGCGGGCGGCTTTGCGCCCAGGCCGAGAAAGCTCAGACCGGCCAGTTCCATCATCATAGTCCCGATATCCAGCATGGAAGTGACCAGGATCGGGCCGATAATATTTGGCAGGATATGAAGGGTCAGAATCTTCGCCGTGCTGCTGCCTGACAGCACAGCTGCCTTGATATAGGGCATCTCTTTTTGTGCCAGGGTCTGGCTTCTGGCGATGCGTGCGTACTTGGGCCAGGAAATCGCCGCCAGGGCGATGATCGCATTATGCAGTCCTCCGCCGAGTACGCCGGCAACCGCAAGGGCAAATACCAGGCCGGGAAAGGCCAGAAACATGTCTGATATACGCATCAGAATCGTATCCGTCCATTTACCGCCCCGCCAGCCGCATATTACACCGACAACTGTGCCGATGGCGGTTACGATTGCAACCAGCAGAAGAGTTGAATAAATACTGGTCCTGCTGCCGACAATCACGCGGGAGAGCATGTCACGCCCGTAGCGGTCTGTCCCGAGCAGGTGGGCAGCCGAAGGAGCTGCTTTCGCATTGGACAGGTCCTGCAGATACGGATCACACGGCGTCAGATACTCTGAGAAAAAGGAAGCCAGGAGCAGGATGACCGCAAGTGTTCCGAAAATAATCAGTCTGGTCCTGACATGGTTTTTTCTGACCTTCTGGACTCTTACCGTCAGCTCACTCATTCCCTGCTCACCCCCAATCTGATCCGTGGATCCAGTGCGTGGTAAAGGAGGTCTGTGATCAGGTTTACTACCACATAAATGATCGCCATCCAGACAACATATGCCTGAATCAGCGGATAATCACGCATGGTGATGGCATCTACCGCCAGCTTTCCCACTCCGTCCCACATAAAGATGCTCTCAATGATGGCTGTGCCTCCCAGCAGGCTGCCGATCGACAGCGCCAGCAGGGTCATGATCGTCAGCATGGAAGACCGGAGCACACTTTTCATGAGGATCACACGGTCTCTCACGCCGCGGGCTCTGGCCCCGTCTACATAGTCTTTATTCAGCTCCTCCAGAACAGAAGCCCGCACCTGCCGCATATACTTGGAAGACATGGCGATCGCCAGCGTCAGCGTCGGCATAACTGCGCTTTTCAGATCTGTCCCCCCGGAGATGACCGGCAGCCAGCCAAGCCTGATTGCCAGAATCTGCATCAGCAGCAGGGCAACAAAGAAATTCGGCATGGAATTGCCGATAAAACTCAGGAAGCGGAGGAAATAATCTGAAATCCGGTCCCTTTTAACCGCAGCGAAAATTCCCAGAGGGATGGAGATGATGACCGTTGCCAGCACTGACAGTACCGTAAGTTCCAAAGTTGCCGGCAGTTTGGAGATAAAAGTCCTGAACACGTCCCTGCCGGAGACATAGCTGGTTCCCATGTCTCCTGTCAGCAGTCCGCCCAGCCAGGAAAAATACTGCACCAGAAAGGGCTTGTCCAGCCCCAGTTCGGCTCTTCTGGCATCGATGATTTCCTGCGAAACTGCGCTTCCGGCATTGGAATACAGTTCCTGCACCGCGTCACTGCCCGCCAGCCGCATCAGGGCAAAGGACAGGAAGGTAATGCCGATCAGGACCGGAATAAGCTGCA
>CAMMZE010000114.1 GCA_946529195.1 uncultured Lachnospiraceae bacterium | reverse complement strand
CCTTCCCAGAGCAGGTCGATCAGGACCCAGGAAATGAGCGTGGCAATCTTGTCCGTATCGTTAATGACACGTGACAGAATATAACCGACAGGCGTTGTATTGTAATAAGAAAAGGACAGTTCCTGCAGATGCACAAACAGAGCGCGTTTCATATCCCTGCCTGTCCCCATCTCCAGCCGCATGCAGCAGTTGCAGAAAAGAATGACCAGCAGCGCCTGTACGGTAATCACGACAAGATAGAGAAGTGCCATCTTCCAGACGCCTTCTGTCGTTTTCTGGGCAATATAATTGTTGATCGCGTAGCGCTGAAAAAGGGGCAGCAGAATATCCACCAGAGATACCAGCTGGTTGCCGATCAGCATGATGATGATCGTTTTCTTGTAGGGTTTCAGGAAAGGAAAAAGGCGCTTCCACTGCTTCCAGTCAAACTTTACGGTAAATTCTTTATCCTGGACCGGCATCAGACATCGCCCCCTTCCCTCATGGTCTCCATCTGGATCTTGTATACATCCCGGTAACTGCCCTCTCGGGCAATCAGCTCTTCATGGGTACCCAGATCCGTTATTCTCCCCTCATCCATGACCGCGATACAGTCTGCATGGCGAAGCGTTGTGATTCTGTGCGAGATCAGGATCACCGTAGCCTTGCCGGTATTGTCCGCCAGTTCTTTGCGGATCTTACTGTCTGTCTCCGTATCTACCGCGGAAAGAGAATCATCAAAGACCAGAATAGGAGCTTCCTTCATCAGGGTCTGCGCTATGGCTACCCTCTGTTTCTGTCCTCCGGACAGGGTCACCCCGCGCTCTCCCACGATCGTATCATACTGGTCTGCAAACTCCGCGACCGCCTCATCCAGGCAGGCGATTTCCGATGCCCTGCGGATTTCCTCCGGCACAGATTCCTTCCTGCTGATGGCTATGTTTTCCCCGATGGTTCTGGAAAAGAGGAATGGCTCCTGCAGAACCAGGCCAATCTTGCTGCGCAGATAATGCAGATCAATATCGCGGATATCCACTCCCCCGACCGTGATCTTTCCATTTTCCTCCGGAAGTTCATAGAGTCTGTCCAGAAGATGCATCAATGTCGATTTGCCGCTTCCGGTGCTGCCCAGTATACCAAAGGTCGAACCGCCCTTGATTGTGAAGTTGATATCCTGCAGAACCGGCTGCCTGCTGCCCGGATAGGCATAGCTGACATGGTCAAATACAATATCTCCATTCATTTCCGGTTTCTGCCGAAGACCAAAATCCTCTTCCGGCTGGGCGCCGAAAATTTCTTCTACACGGTTCATGGATACGCCGGCCTTACTCATTTCCGACAGCTGTCTGCCCAGACTTCTGACCGGCCAGACCAGAGAAGCGCTGTAAGACATGAGGGCGATAAAGGTTCCCAGAGTAATCCGGCTGCCCGCGCAGGCATAGATTCCCGCTGTCATGACGCAGAGGGTCTGAATACCGGTGATCAGGTCTCCGGAAGCCCAGTAGGCCGACATGATTCTGCCAAGTCTCACCCACTGTTCCGCAAAATAATTATTTTTTTCATCAAAACGA
Source organism: uncultured Lachnospiraceae bacterium (assembly GCA_946529195.1). The sequence continues at coordinate 3,497 of CAMMZE010000114.1, read as the reverse complement.
TCGATTTCATACTGCTCCCGGCCAAAAGCACGGACAACCCGCACGCCGGTCAGATTTTCCTGTACCGCTGCAGAAAGATCCCCCTCCGCCTCATCCGCGGCCAGGAAACGGGAACCGATCTTTTTGTAATATATGGTCGAATAGAGGATGATTACCGGGATAAATGCAGCTTCCACCAGTGAGACCCGCAAATCCATGGCAAACATGGTCCCCATAAAAAAGACAATCTGCACGATGGTCCGGATGACTTCAATCATCTGGGTACAGACAAATCGTCTGATTGTATCAACATCGTTGATGCAGCGCTGAATAATATCACCGGTCTGATGGTCCCCGAACCAGACATAGGGCAGTCCGGAAATATGTGCGTACAGACTGTCTCTGAGCGCTTTCAGATAACCCTCCGAGCCGATTGCCAGAAGGGTCTTCCCGATAAAATTGCACAGCGCGGACGCAGCTGCGACAATCACCACAGCCACAACGCACTGCAGGAGGAGTTGTCCCCGATCTGCCTCTGCTGTGACTGCGTTATCCACTGCATAGCGGATAATCTGGGGGATACCTGCATTACATACTGTCACCAGTCCCAGAAATAAGAGGGATAACAACAAATAACGCAAATTCCCTTTCAGAAACCGTAAAATCAGTCTGTGTTTCATGTTAGTTACCTCAAACTTTAGTAAAAATGACAAAGTCAGGCAGAACCCAACGTTCTGCCTGGCAATGATCATTCAGGAGACAGAGAACCGTCCCCTGTCTCCCCCTCAGGAAATTGTTTTTTTCACTGCAAGAAGCCGCATGGAATTCAGAATGCAGATCACGCATACGCCGACATCTGCAAAAACGGCTGCCCACATGTTGGCTGCGCCAATGGCACCAAGTACCAGAACCAGCAGCTTGACTGCAAGAGCGATCACGATATTCTGCCGGGCGATGCCAACCGTCTTGCGGGCGATGCCCGTTACTGCGGGAATCCGCATCAGATCATCATCCATGATTACGATGTCTGCCGCTTCGATGGCCGCGTCAGATCCCATGGAGCCCATGGCGATCCCGACATCCGCCCGGGTCAGCACCGGGGCGTCATTGATGCCGTCACCGATATAAGCCAGTCTCTGTCTGCCGGACAGTTCTCCCAGCAGAGCCTCAACAGCTTCCACTTTCTGCTGCGGCATCAATTCCGAGCGGACGCCGTCCAAACCGATTTCTTCCGCCACAGCCTCTCCGACCTGATGGCGGTCTCCGGTCAGCATCACAACTCTGGATACACCTGCTGCCTTCATCCTGCGTACCGCATCCGCAGCATCTTTCTTGACCCTGTCCCGGATCAGAACGGCGCCCAGATACCTGCCGTCACAGGCAACATAAGAAATCGTAGCAGCGGGATCTTCTGCGTGAACATAAGGGATCCCTTCCGCCTGCATCAGCTTGTCATTGCCGACACAGATCCGGCTGCCATCTACCACGGCAATCAGGCCCTGCCCGCTCACATTATCGGTATCCTCGGGATTCTTCAAAAGTTCAGCCTGTTCCGGTCTCATCCGGAACAGTTCCTCACGAATGGACTTTGCGATTGGATGGGAAGACAAGCCTTCTGCCTGCGCCGCTGCCAGAAGCAATTCTTCCTGGCTGACGCCTTCCGCCGGGATGAGGCCCGTAACAACAAAGTTTCCCTCTGTCAGGGTACCAGTCTTATCTGTTACTACCGTATGCACATCTGCCATCAGTTCCAGGAAATTAGACCCCTTCACCAGCACACCGATCCGGCTGGCTGCACCGATTCCGCCGAAAAAGGCGAGCGGTACAGAGATCACCAGGGCACAGGGACAGCTGATTACCAGGAAAGTGCAGGCCCGGTAGAGCCATACCAGCCACTGCCCCGTCACGAGTCCGGGGATCACAAACAAAGCTGCTGCCGCTGCTACAACAGCCGGCGTATATACTCTGGCAAAACGCGTAATAAAATTCTCTGTTCTGGACTTTTTCTCGGAAGCCGTCTCAACCAGCTCCAGAATCTTTGCCACCGTAGAATCATCAAACTCTTTCGTCGTGCGGATTCTCAGAAGACCTTCCCCGTTGATACAGCCGGATATGATCGGATCACCCGCCCGAACCTGACGCGGCACGGACTCTCCCGTCAGAGCTGCCGTATTGACCATACTCTCGCCGCTGATGACTTCTCCATCAAGCGGAATCTTCTCTCCGGGCCGGATCACAAGAATACTTCCAACCTCTACATCGTCCGGGTCTACCTGTTCTATATCGCCGTCTTCATCTTCCAGATTTGCATACTCCGGCACGATATCCATCAGCTCTGTAATCGATTTTCGCGACTTTCCGACTGCATAGCCCTGGAACCATTCACCGATCTGGTAGAAAATCATAACCGCAGCGGCTTCCTCGTACTGACCGGTCACAAAGGCACCGATACTGGCAATCGCCATCAGGAAAGCCTCGTCCAGCATCCGGCCGTGGATCAGGCCAAGCACCGCCTTGCGCAGCACATCCCATCCTGCGATCACATAAGGTATCAGATAAAGAAACAACAGGTACCTGTTATACTTTTCCGGGAGAATAGGTATTTTCTCAAGGATAAGCAGGATTACAAATAAAACAAGAGCTGCGATAATGCGATAAAGCAGTTTTTTCTGCCTTGCTGTCATCTCTGTCCCTTCTTACTTTTCACTGATCAACGTATCCGGCTCAATAATCTTTGCGGTACGGATCACCTCTGCAAATATATCCTCAAATCTCTCATCAGGCGCTTCCAGTGTCAGTTTCTGCATGATAAAGTTGACCTTTGCGTCAGTCACTCCTTCAATTTTCTTGATTGCATCTTCCAGCTTCTGCGCGCAGTTTGCACAATCCACTTCACACTTGAATTTCTTTTTCATCTCAGATACCCTCCTGTTTTCATTCCTCGATATGCTCTTTGCCCATGGCAATGATTGTCTTTACATGATCATCCGCCAGGAAATAAATACTGGACTTGCCTTCCTTACGCAGCGCGACCAGCTTGTTTGCCTTGAGTACACGCAGCTGGTGCGAAACCGCCGACTGCCCCATGCCCAGGTCTTCACAAATCTCCGTCACATTTTTCTCTCCGCGAAACAGCGAATATAAAATACGAAGTCTGGTAGAATCACCGAAAACCTTAAACAGGTCTGCCAGATCAGATAGTTCATTCTCCGGCATATCCGCAATCATGTGATCAATTTGATTTTTATCATACTTTTTCGTTGGCATCCTGCCCTCCCATAACACTCCGCCTGATTATCTGAAATTTCAATAGCTGAAGCATCACTTATGAATGACTGTTCATATGAATATATTATCATATGTTCACTATATGTCAAGCGCTTATTGCAAAGTTTCGAAGTAAAATGAAAAATCCGGCCGCAAAGGCCGGATTTTCTAAAAACGGGTGACTTATTTATTATTCGGGAATTTGATTTCCTTCGGATATGCCCATCCCTGCAGCTCTTCTGCGGGAAGCA